>NZ_JBFRDQ010000062.1:0-38832 GCF_052113865.1 Allobosea sp. TAB14
CTGCGAAATAGGCCGCGGTATCGCCCGGCAGCACCCGCGTCAGCAGGAAGGTGACGATGATCACGCCGATGACCGAGGGGATCGTCGTCATCAGACGCTGGCCGATCATGCGCAGCATGGGAGAGCCTCCTTCGTGGCGTTCGGCCTCGTCCTCATCATCGGGCGGAGCGAAGCGCAGGCCCGAGAATCCTGAGCGGGAGATGCTCGGGTCTGCGCCCGAGCATCATGCATCGCGGCGCGACGGTGCCGCCTCACCCCTTGGTCAGGTAGCGGAAGTCCGGCTCGCGGCAGGGCTGGAACTGGTAGCCGCCAATCGCCTTCTGCAGCGCGACGTCATGGGTCGGCTGGTTGATCGGCACCATCGGCACCTCGTTTTCCACCAGCTTGACGAAGTCGATGACGTTGGCGTCGTAGGAGGCCTTGTCGGGCGCGAAGCGCGCGGCATCGACGAGCTTGTCCAGCGCCGGATTCTGGTAGGCGGCGATGTTGAAGATCGAGTTGTTGCCGTGCATCGTCCAGAACAGATAGTAATCGGGATAGTCGAGCCAGCCGGCGAAGCGGTTCAGCACCATCGGATTGGTCTTCTTGGCGATCTCGGTGCGGAAGTTCGCGCCCGGAACCTTGTTGATCTCGACAGTGATCCCGATCGCGGCGAGCGCTTCCTTGATCAGCACCGCCATCGGCTCGGCAACGGTGGCGTTGCCGGCGTCGAAATACAGCGTCGTCGAGAACGGGCCGCCGGCCGCATCGACCAGGGCCTTCGCCTTGGCAACGTCGGAGGTGTAGGGGAAGGGCTGCGGCCAGGCGACCTTGGGATCAGTCCCGCCCGCCATCGAGACGCCACGGCCGAACAGCGAGGCCTGGAGGATCTTCTCATAGGGCATCACCCAGGCTACGGCCTGGCGCAGGCGCACGTCCTTGAACGGGCCGACCTGCGTGTTGAGATAGCAACCCCAGACGCCGTTGGGGATCGGAACGCCGACGACATTGACCTTGCCGGCATCGAGCAGGTCCTTGAAGTCCTTCGGCGGCAAACCGTACGAGACATCCGCGTCGCCGCGCTCCATCAGGGCCCGGCGGGTCGAKGGCGAGGCGATGTCGCGCGCGATGATGCGGCGCAGCTGCGGCAGCTTTCCGCATTTCCAGTCGTCATTGCGGACGTAGATGGTCTCCACACCGGGCTTCCAGCTCTCGACCTTGTAGGCGCCGGAGCCGGCGATGTTGTTCTTCAGCCATTCCTTGGCATGGGGGTCGCCACCGCCATTCTTGATGGCGAGCTCGGAGTCGAAGACGAAGGGGATCGTGACCGCGAGGTTGGGCAGCGTCATCTTGTCCTTGCGGATGAAATCGACGCGAAACGTCTTCTCATCGACGACGACGAACTGCTCGGGTTTTTCCAGCGAGCCGGCATTCATCTGCGTCGTGGCGAAGCCGCCGATCGTGCAGGCGCGGTCGAGCGACCATTTGACGTCGGTCGCCGTGACCTTGCGGCCGGAATGGAAGGTGGCGTCGCGCAGCTTGAAGGTGCAGCTCATGCCGTCGGAGGCAACCTGCCAGCTCTCGGCCAATTCGCCTTCGAGTTCGCCCATCGAGATGGTGTTCCCGCCGCCRCCGGGGATCGGCACCGGCTTGAAGCGCAGCAGGCGGTCATAGCAATTCAACGCGACGCCATTGACAGGCTGCGAGGAGCCGATGCCCTGCATGTCGAGGCTGTTCGGCCCGTACTCCTGAACCAGCAGCAGGGTTTCAGCCCGGCCCACGGCCTGGGCTCGTGCCTGGCTTCGCGCCACGAATGGCGCCGCGAGACCTGCAGCGATGGCGGTGCGGCGTGTGATCATCACTCGGAAACCCCTGGTTTTGCCAATCGGATGTCGTGACGCGCCGGATCTTCGGAGGCGGGCCCGCAGACCGCGCTTTCGGCTATCGCGAGAGCGCAGTCGCGGCGCATGGCGGCTCTGACGGGGCTCGGGCGTGAAGGCGGTTCAGCGGCGGCGCACATGGCGCTGCCGAAGCACGTAGCGTGCCAGCAGATAGTGAATTGAAATCCCTTGGGAAAAACGCGCTTTGGCGAGCGCTTCATCCCACATTGTATGCAATGAACAAAAAATGCCTATGGAATAGGCGATCTTACGATCGACTCAAGCGGCATGGGCCATAAGGTCGCCAGCGATCAGATTCCAGACCTGTCGCTTGAGCGCGGCATAGGCGGGGAGCGACTGAGCCTCGATGTCGCGCGGGCGCGGCAGGTCGTTGTCGATCACCGCGGCGATGCGGCCGGGACGCGGCGACATCACGACAATGCGGTCGGCCATCACCAGGGCCTCGTCGATGTTGTGCGTCACGAAGACGATGGTCTTGCCGCTCTGGGCCTGGATGCRCATCAGCTCGCCCTGCAGCACCTCGCGGGTCATCGCGTCCAGCGCCGCGAAGGGTTCGTCCATCAGCATCACCTCGGGGTTGGCGGCGAGACAGCGCGCCAGCGTGACGCGCTGCTGCATGCCGCCGGAGAGCTCGACGGGATAATGCCCGGCGAAGCCCGACAGCCCGACCATGGCCAGGAACCGTTCGGCGATGTCGCGCCGCTCGCCCCGGCCGATGCCCTTCATCTTGGGGCCGAAGGCGACGTTCTCCCGCACCRTCTTCCAGGGAAAGAGCGCATAGGACTGGAAGACCATGCCGCAGCGCGGGTCGATGCCGGTGATCGCCTCGTCGCGCAGGCGGATCTCGCCACCGCTCGGCGCGACGAAGCCCGCGAACATGTTGAGCAGGGTCGACTTGCCGCAGCCGGACGCGCCGAGCAAGCAGAGGAATTCGCCCTCGCGGACCTCGAGCGAGATGGCGTCGAGCGCCAGCACGCCGCCGCTGCCCTGGTGGCCGGCGAAGCGCTTCGAGACGCCGCGTGCGGACAGGATCGTGCTCATCTCTCGTCTCCCTTCCGTATCTCTCGCTTCAATTCAGCCGCCGGTGGCGTTCCCAGGGCAGAAGCCAGGCCTCAAGCCGGTTCGCCAGGAGATCGGCGATCAGGACGGTCGCGGAGATGCAGACCATGCCGACCAGGACGAGCGGCATGTTGCCCCAGTCCTTGGCCGACCAGATCAGCGCGCCGAGCCCGGTCTGGGCCGCGACCATCTCGGCCGAGAGCACGCAGGACCAGGCGATGGCGAGGCTGACCTTCAGTCCGGCCAGGATGCCGGGCAGCGAGCCCGGCAGTACGACCTCGCGCATCACGGCGAGGTTGCCGGCGCCGAGATTGCGTGCGGCCTTCACCAGCAGCGGATCGACCCGCTTGGTGCTCTCGACCGTGTAGAGCAGGATGTAGATCCAGGAGCCCATGAACACGATCGCGATCTTCTGGCCCTCGCCGATGCCGAGCCAGAGCATCGTCAGCGGAATCCAGGTGATCGAGGGCAGAGGACGGAGCAGCGAGATCAGCGGGTCGATCACGGCCTTGGCCGGCCACCAGGCGCCCATCAGGATGCCAAGCGGCACGGCGACAAGCGTTGCCAGCCCGAAGCCGATGAAGACGCGCCGGGACGACGCGGCGATCGACATCCAGAGATCGGCCGTGCCGGCGATGCTCTGCGCCTCGGCCGCCACCATCGAGGGCGAAGGGAAGAACAGGGGCGAGACGAAGCCGGACTCGGTCGCCAGCGCCCAAAGCCCGTAGAGCGAGAAGATGCCAAGCAGGTTGAGCAGCAGGACCGGCCGGCCGAGGCGCGGCCAGCGCCATTTCGGGCGTTCGCCGGGGCTGGCGGCGGCGGGCAAGACGAGATCGCTGGTGGCTGGCGTCGACATCGGCACGGCTCCTCGCTTTTGGATCAAGGCTTCGGCACGAAGCTGGTGTTCTCCCAGGCCTTCACATCCGGCTTCATCGGAATCTTGCCGTTCTCCGCGAGCCAGCCCGCGAGATGGTCCATCTGCGCGCCATGCCTGCGCATGTGCTCGGGCCAGTCCTTGGTGCCGTAATAGGTAAAGCCCCTGATGCCGGCGAGGACGGTCTCCGGCGGCTGGCGGAAGTAGTGGGCGACCGTCTTCGCCGTCTCTTCCGGGTTGGCGTTGACGAAGTCGGCCGCCTTCATCACGGCGGCGGCGAGCTTGCCGGCCGAGGCCGGATCCTCCTGCACCAGCTTGCGCGAGATGATCATGATGTCGGGCGCCGACATCGTGCCGAAGCGCTGGAACATGTCGGTATCCCTGTCGGTGCCGAGCAACACGCCGTCCGGCACCGCCTTCTTCAGCCCGTCGAGGATCGGCTGCCATATGCAGGCGGCATCGACATCGCCACGCGAGAGCGCGAGCTGCATCTCGTTGGGTGGCAGGTTGACGTAGGAGATGTCGGAGGATTTCAGCCCGGCCTTGGCGAGCAGCCCCGCCATGGTGATCTCGGCCGAGGTGTTGGCTGCGACCTTCCTGCCCTTCAGATCGGCGAAGCTCTTGAAGCCCGAGCGCGCCCAGCAGCCCTCGCTTCCGGGCGAATCGTCGATATTGGCGAAGTAGTAGAAGGAGGTGTTGCCGCGCGCCATTTCGCTCAGCACCGTGGTGCGGCCAAGATTGCTGAAAGCAACGGAGCCGGCGGTGAGCGCGCGCACCCGGTCGCTCGAATTCAGCACCACCTGCAGGCTGACATCGAGTCCGGCCTCGGTGAAATAGCCCTTGTCGACGGCGAGCAGCACGGGGACCATGCCGAGCCAGGTCACCGAGCCCGCGAAGTCGAGCTTGGGCCGTTTGGCCTCCTGGGCGATGCCGGCGGCAGGGACGGCGACGAGGCCCAGGCCGAAAGCGGCCGTGAACGCTGCCTTGGCGAGGAAACGCAGTCTGGTCATGGTCGCTCTCCTGTCGTGCTGGTGTGCGGGGTGGAGTTCAGTAGCCGGCGACGGTGTCGACCTCGTTCAGAAGCTCGGCCCCGGCGCGGAAGCGGCGGACGTTCTCGGCAAAGGTGTCGACGATGGTTGCCAGGCTCGCGGTCGATGAGCAGTGCGGGGTGACGTAGAGGTTCGGCGTCTCCCAGAGCGGGCTGTCCTTCGGCAGCGGCTCGACGGGAAAGGCGTCGATCGTGGCGGCGCGCAGCGTTCCGTCGTTCAGCGCGGCGAGGAGATCGGCCTCGACGAGATGGCCGCCGCGTCCCGCCGAGATCACGACGCCGCCCGGCGGCATCTGCGCGAAGGTCCCGGCACTCAGGATGCCGCGCGTCGTCTGCGTCAGCGGCAGCAGGTTGATCAGGATTTCCGTCCGCGCGAGAAACGCGCCGAAGCCCTCCGCGCCGGCGAAGCAGGTGACGCCCGGCACTTCGTGGAGCGAGCGCGACCAGGCGGCGGTGTCGTAGCCGACGCCGGCCAGGCGCTCCGCCGCCAGCCGGCCCATCTGGCCGAGCCCCATCACGCCGACGCGGAGCTCATGGGCCGAGCGCATGATCTTGTAGGCCCAGTCATGGCGCGACTGGGCGGCTAGGAAATGCGCGACGTCGCGATGATGGAAGAAGGTCCAGGTCAGGACGTAGTCGGCCATGCGCGCGGCGAAATCCTGGTCGACGATCCGCACCATCGCGATCCCTTTCGGGAAGTCGGGATCGAGGAGGTAGTGGTCGATCCCGGCGCCGGTCGCCGACATCAGCTTGAGATTGCGGAACGGCTTGAGGAAGCCATGCGGCATGCGGAAGATGAAGCAGATGTCGATCTCGTCGGGGTCGCCGGCATCGGGCCATTCGCGGATGTCCTCGCCCGGCAGCGCGGCGCGGACGCCCTCGATCAGGTCGCGCCCATAGGCGTTATGGAGCCAGGTGAGAATAGCCATCAGGGTCGCGGTCCGTTGCTGGTTGGAAGCCGTGGGGCGTCGGCCTGGCGCGCCGGCCAGGCGTCGATGCGGCGGATCGAGGCCGCGGCTGCAGCGACCGCGAGGCTGGAACCCGGCAACCAGCGCTGCGGCCGGCCGGCCATGCCCGGAAAGGATGTCTCATCGGCTCGGCTGCCTAGGGCACGTCGCGCCAGGGCCTGGCCGAGTGCGGTCCCGAGCCCGAGGCCGCGTCCGCTGAGGCCGTAGCCGACGAAAAGGCCGGGGCGCGGCTCGATGAGGCGCGGATACTGGTCGGGCGCGAGATCGACCCAGCCGGACCAGCTCTCCGCGAAGGCGGTGACGTCGACATGGGGAAACAGCACGCGAAGCCGCGCGAGCCCGCCCCCCAGATCGCCGGCTCGTCCGCCGCCCGCAGGCCCCGACAGCGTGACGACGAGGCGGCCATCGCCGGTGCGCCTGACGCCGGAAGGGAGCCGGCGCGTATCGGTGAGCGCGCGCTGGCGCGGGAGGATACCCGCGAGCGCATCGGCCGAGAGCGGTGCGGTCGCCGCCTCGTGAACGCGGAAGGGCAGGATGCGGCGGCGCAGCTCCGGCAGGATGCCGCCGATCGCGACACCGGCCGCGACGACCAGCGTGTCGCAGGCGATGCGTCCTTCAGTCGTCTCGACCCTCCAGCCGCCGTGGCTGCTGGACATGTCGACGACGCGGCTGCGCTCGTGCAGCGTCGCACCGGCAGCCGAAGCGGCGCGCGCAAGCCCCCGCGCATAGGCGAGCGGATTGAGCGAGAGGCCGCGCGGCTCGACCAGGGCTGCACGGTAGCTGCCGCCTCCGATCGCGGCCAGAGTCTGTTCCATGTCGAGCAGGGGAAGCGCGACCCCGCGAGCCGCCCAGACATCCCGCCGCTCGCGCAACACGACGGAGCCGCCGGCGGAATGGGCGGCGAAGATCAGGCCGCTCGCATCGAGATCGCAGGCAATGGCGTGGCGGGAGACGAGTTCCGCGACGAGGGCGGGCGTCCCGGCTGCCGTCGCGATCAACCTCTCGCCGGCTTCGGCTCCAAGATCCGACACGGTCCTCGCGGGCTCCGTGCGCRGATAGGGCACGACCTGTCCGAAGGCACGGCCGCTGCCGCCCGCGCCGACCCGCTCGGCCTCCAGAAGGCGCACGCGCGCGCCGGCTTCGGCGAGATGGAACGCCGCGCTCGCACCGGTGATGCCGGCGCCGATGACGACGACATCGGCTCGTGCCTCGCCACGCAGCGGATCGCCGGCAAATGCCGGCTCGCCGCAACCCGCATAGGTGAGCGGCAGCGAAGTCGCGAGGAGGTCGTGACGCCGCGCCATGATCATGCCTCCGTCACGGGCGGCAGGCCGCGTCGGCGGAGCACGGTCTCGAGCCGCATCAGCAGCAGCGGGGCGGTCCAGGACGCGGCGATGGCAAGCCAGGCGACGCGGTCCATGCCCGCGAGCCGGCCATCGGGCCTGATGCTGAGCAGCAGCGGCGCCGTGCCGGCGCCCACAGCCTGGGCGAGATTTGTGACGGCGGCCGCGAGCGACTGGAAGGCGGCACGCTCCGCGGGAAGCGGCACGCGGGTGGCCGAGCCCTGGCTGACCGTGCTGCGCACGAGCTGCATCACCAGAACCATGGCCAGCACCGGCAGGGCCGGCAGCAGCGGCGCCGCACCAAGGAAGGCTGAGCCGAGCACGAGCGTCGTCGCGAGCGCAGCCGCCACCGCGACCGGCAATGCGCCGAAACGGTCGCTCGTGCGGCCGGCCAGAGGCACGACGGCCAGGGTCAGCGCCCCACCCAGCAGATAGACGGCTGAAAGGCCGGTAGCGCCGAGCCCGGTATTGCCCAGCACGAAGACCGGCAGGTTGGGCGAGACCAGCAGGGCCGAGAAGGACGAAGCGGCGATCAGCAGGAAGGCGATCAGGCTCGGCTCGCCGGCGATCAACCGCAGGACGCCGCGCCAGGCCAGGCCGGACGGTCGCGCCTTGGCTGCGGCGAGATGCTCGCGCCGGGGGCCGATCGCGATCGCGGTCACGGCCGAGATCGCGCCCCCGCCCATCGCCAGGGCCAGCAGTGCCCAGCGCCAGCCGCCGGGAAGGGCCGCGAGCAGCGTCCCCACCGGAAGGCCGAGTACGAGTGCCAGCCCATAGGTACCGACGAGGCGGCTCATCGCGAGGCCGCGTCGCTGCAGCGGGACGACGTCGCTGGCGATCGCGACCAGCAGGCCCCAGAGCGGCCCGGCTGCGAAGCCCGCCACGGCGCGCGTCGCCATCAGCGCCACCATGCCGGGGGCGGCGGCGCTCGCGACTGTTGCGAGCGTGAACACGACGGCGCAAGCCGCCAGGGCCTCGCGGCGATCGAAGCGATCGAGCACGAAGGACGCGACGAGGCCGCCCAGGGCCGCCGACAGCGAATAGACCGCGCCGAGATAGCCGAGCGCATCGGCCCTGCCGCCGATCTCCGCCACCAGGAAGGGGCCGAGCGGGAACATCACGGTCGCGTTCAGCGCCACGACGAAGGCAACTGCCGCGAGAAGCGCGACGAGGCTGCGTTCCGACAGTTGGCATGGCGAAGCTGGCACGGGCTCGTTTCCCAAGGGCTCGTCTGGTCGGGCTCAGGCACGCGCCCGCATCGGCGGGGCAGGCTGGAGTGCGGCGCATGCGGTTCCGATTCGCTCGATGGCGCGGTCGAGCATTTCGTCGGGGGCCGCATAGGAGAGCCGGATATGGCCGGGGCAGCCGAAGGCCGAGCCATGGACCAGCCCGACACCGGCAGCGTCGAGCAGATAGAGCGCGAAATCCTCGTCGGTCGCGACGAGGCGTCCGTCCGGGGCCTGCCTCCCGAGCAGCGCCTCGCAGGACGGGAAGGCATAGAAGGCCCCCTCGGGCACGCGGCAGGACAGCCCCTCCACCGCGTTCAGCCCGGCGACGATCCTGTCGCGGCGGCGCTCGAAGGCGGCGACATGGCCCGCGATGAAATCCTGCGGGCCCTCAAGGGCCGCGACGGCGGCGGCTTGACTGATCGAGCAGGCGTTGGTGGTGGAATGCGACTGGATCGCCGACATTGCCCGGATCAGCGGCTTCGGCCCGCCGGCATAGCCGATGCGCCAGCCGGTCATGCAATAGGTCTTGGAGACGCCGTTCATCGTCAGCGTCCGCTCGCGCAGCCGCGGCTCGATGGCGGCGATGGTCGAGAAGCGGAAGCCGCCATAGGTCAGGTGTTCGTAGATGTCGTCGGTCAGGATCCAGACCTTGGGATGGCGCATCAGCACGGCAGCGAGCGCCGCGAGTTCGTCATGCGAATAGGCCGCGCCGGAGGGGTTCGAGGGCGAGTTCAGAATAAGCCAGCGCGTGCGATCCGTGATCGCGGCATCCAGCGCCTGCGGGTCGAGTCGGAAGCCGTTTTCGGCCAGGCACGGAACGATGACCGGCGTCCCCTCGGCCAGCAGCACGATCTCCGGATAGGAAACCCAGTACGGCGCGGGGATCACCACCTCGTCGCCGGCGGAGAGGGTGGCCATCAGCGCGTTGTAGACGATCTGCTTGCCGCCCGAGCCGACGATGATCTCGTGCGGCGCATAGGAGAGCCCGTTCTCGCGCTCGAACTTGCCGGCGATCGCCTTGCGCAGCGCCGGCGTGCCGTCGACGGCGGTGTATTTGGTCTCACCGCGATCGATGGCGGCCTTCGCCGCCTGCTTGATGTGATCGGGCGTGTCGAAATCGGGCTCGCCGGCCACGAGGCTGAGCACGTCGCGGCCCCGCGCGGCGAGCTCGGCGACCTTGCCGTTCAGGACGACTGTCGGAGAGGCCTTCACCCGGCCGAGGCGTTCAGCGCTCTGGAACATGTTCATCAATCCTAAATCAATGCTATCCAAATGCTTGCATATGCGAGATCAGAGTCAATGAACCGGTTCCAAATCCGCTGCGCAAATGTCTTGCAATCGCTGCCTCAACAGGCAGCCTGACGCGCGGGATTAAGGCAGAGGGACGCTTGGGCCGGACTCCGCGCCCGTGTCAGGATGGCGGCGAGAGACGGGGCGAGGCGATGACGGGCATCAAGAAGGCGACGATCCGGGACGTGGCGGCCAGGGCCGGCCTCGCGCTCGGAACCGTCTCGCGCGTCCTCAACGACCACCCCTCGGTGACGCCGCAGGCTCGCAAGAGCGTGCAGGAGGCGATCAAGGCACTGGGCTATCAGCGCGACGCGGTCGCCGGCAGCATGCGCAACGCCCGCACGAAGATGGTCGCCTGCGCGATCCGCGACTTCGATATTCCCGCCTTCGCCAGCTATGTGAAAGCGGCCGAGGGGGTGTTCCGCCGCGCCGGCTACACGCTGCTGCTGGCCAGCACCTCGAACGAGAAGGATGTCGAACTCGCCCTGTTACGTGGCTTCGCGCAGCGGCGCGTCGAGGGCGTCATGATGACGATGAGCGACGAGGCCGATGCCGAACTGGCCGAGACGATCGCCCGCGCGCCGATGCCGATCGTCCTGATCGACCGCGAATTGCTGCCAGATGTCGACCGCGTGATGGCCGACCATCAATCGGGGGCCGAGCAGGCCGTCCAGCACCTGATGTCACTGGGGCACAGGCGCATCGGCATGATCGTCGGCGACCCGGCCGCCTATCCCTCTCGCAGCCGCATCGCCGGATACCGACGCGTGCACGCGCAGCGCGGGGTCGCGGTCGACGAGGCTCTCATCCGCGACCACGCCCTGTCCAACGAGATCGCCTTCCGTGAAACCTGCGCGCTTCTCTCGACGGCCGACCGGCCGACCGCGCTGTTCGTCGCAGCGATGGACATGCTCGCCGGCACGCTGCGCGCGCTGCGCAGCAACGGCCTGCAGCCGGGGCGGGATATCGACCTCGTCGCCGGAAGCGATTCCGACCTTGCCGAACTCGGCACGCCGCCGATCTCGGCCCTGTCCTGGGATCGCGCGGAGATGGGTCGCCACGCCGCCGAGATGTTGCTCGACCGGATACGCGATCCCCAGCCAAGAGCGCCGCGCTGCGTGCGCCTGCCGGTCTCGCTGGTGGTCAGAGGTCGACCGTATGACGGGCTCCCGAGGCGTTGACGTCCCGGTCAACCGGCATCCAGCAGAGGAACACCGACTGTGCGCTTGGCCCACCTGGCAAAACGAAACCGGCAGGAGACGCGTTATTTTTGGAGAGCGTCTGCAAGCGCAGCAAAGAAGGCGTCGTCGTTGATTTCGAGCCGCTGTCGGAAACTCGGCTTCGAGCGAGCGCAGAGCACAACGACGACAAGGCGTTCGCGTGGGTTGATGTGGATATGCTGGCCGTAGATGCCCTCAGCCTGGAAACTACCTGCGAGACGCGCGTCCGGGAGCACGGGGATCCACCACATATAGCCATAGGGGATCGTCTTATCCCCTATGTTGAAAGCAGCACCGGCCTCCGCATTCCAGTTGTCGGGCAGCAATCTGTCATCGCCGATGCGGCCCTCATCCAGCACGAACTGGCCGAAGCGGCCGTAGTCTCGCAAGGTCGCGTGCATGCCGCTGCCGGAGATCGTCATTCCCTCCGGACTTTCCGACCACCAGCTCGCATCGGCCTCCATCCCGAGCCGCGACCAGAGCTTCTCGCTGCAGTAGTCCGCGAGGTTCATCCCGGTCGCGTTCTGCATGAGGAGGCCAATCAAATAGGATTCGCCGGTGTTGTAGACCCAGGATTCTCCGGCCGGCGTTGCAGCCGGCAATGATGCCATGTGCCGGGCGATGCCGCCCTCTTCCCAGCGGCACTGGATATCAAGCAACTGCCGCCGGTCGGATGTCGGATCGGTATAATCTTCACGCCAGCGTACGCCGGATGCCAATCGCAGCAACTGCCTGATCGATACCTGCGCGTAGACTCCGCCGAGCGGCATGTAGCGCGTGACGGGATCGTCGAGGCTTTCGATCGCGCCTTCCTTCAGCGCGATACCCACCAGCGTCGCGGCGACGGATTTCGCGAGCGAACAGGAGTTCCATTGTGTCTCCGGCCCGATGCCGAGCCCATAATGCTCCGCGACGACCGCGTCGTCCTTCATGACGAGCAAGCCGGCGATCCGGTTGACGGAGAGGTAGTCGTAGAGGTCGAAGCTGCGGCCATGATCTTGAATCGCAAGCGGCGGCAACCCGGACGGCGCGCGCTTCAACGCCTTCACCTCGCCGCCACGCCGTATGACTCGCGATGGGAACCAACCCTGGTCTGCTGACATGGTTGCAACCAACTCGTCCGGAAGCAGGGTTCCATCGAAGAAGCGCATCAGCTGACTGCGTTTTGTCTCGTCGATGCTCATGGGTGTTCGTCCACTGTAAAATGCGAGACAGGAATGCCCGCCGGACCGCCGTTGTGATTCAGCCGATAGCCGGCGACTTGAGGTTGATCCAGCTTGTCTTCGTCTGGAGATACTGCGCCATCGCCTCGGTGCCCTTGTCGCGAGCAAGCGAGCCGGATTGCCGATAGCCACCGAAGGGCGTCTTGATATCCCCCTCGGTGAAGCCGTTAATCGCAACCGTCCCGCAGGCGAGACGCCGCGCCATGAACAGCGCGCGGTCAATGTCTCGGGTGAACACCGTCGCGTGGAGCCCGTAGGCGCTGTCATTGGCGATGGTGAGCGCCTGTTCGGGCCCATCGACCGGCAGCACGCCGAGCACGGGGCCGAAGATCTCTTCCCGTGCGATCGTCATCCCGGGCGAAAGCTCGGCGAAGACCGTGGGGCCCAGAAAACTGCCCGGCCGGGTCGCAAGAGCTGGATCCGCGGGCAGGACACAGCGCGCACCGTCGCCCGTGCCCATCTCGATGAAATCGAGCACGCGTGCGCGATGCTCTGCAGTGACCATCGGGCCGAGATCCGTCGCGGGATCGAGCGGGTCGCCGACGACAAGCGCCCGCGCCCGTTCCGTGACGAGCGACAGAAACTCCTCCTGYCGGCTGCGGGCGACGATCTGGCGCATGTTGGCGGAGCAGTTCTGCCCGCCATTCCAGAAGGCGGCGGTCACCGCATGCTCGATCAGTTCCGGCGTCAGATCGGCATCGTCGAGGATGATCAAGGGGCTCTTGCCCCCCATCTCGAGCCCGATGGCCTTGAGGTTGCTGTCGGCGGCATAGCGCAGGAAGAGCCTGCCGACCTCGGTGGAACCTGTGAAGGAAATCGCGTCCACGTCTGGATGCAGCCCGAGCGCCCGGCCGGCCGTCTCGCCGAGACCCGGGACGATGTTGAGCACGCCGTCCGGCAGGCCGGCTTCCGCTGCGAGCTCCGCGAGTTTGAGGGCCGAGAGCGAAGTCTGCTCGGCGGGTTTGACCACGACGGAGCAGCCGCTGGCCAGCGCCGGGCCGAGCTTCCAGGCCGCCATGAGCAACGGGAAGTTCCAGGGAAGGATCACGCCGACGACGCCGATCGGCTCGCGCGTTATGAGGGCGAGCGCGTCCTCGCCGGTCGGGGCGACCTTGCCGAAGCTCTTGTCGATCAGCTCGGCATACCATTGCGGGGTATCCGGGACCTCGATGCTGATCTCCTTCACGCAGTCCCGGATCGGCTTGCCGCTGTCGAGGCTCTCCAGAACGGCAAGCTCGGCCGCGTTGGCACGGATGAGGTCAGCGAGCTTCAGGAGCACGGCCTTGCGCCGTTCCGGCGCAGAACGCGACCACGCTCCGTCGCGAAACGCCGTGCGAGCCGCCGCGACCGCACGGTCGATATCCTTAGCCTGGCCGCTGGCAACAGACGCAAACGCCTCACCCGTCGCGGGGTTCACCGTCTCCATCATCTCGCCGCCCGCCGCCGCAACGAAACGGCCGGCGATGAAGGCGCGGCCCTCGAAGGAGAGGCCGGCTGCGATGGCGCGGTGATCGGCGGTCGTTGCAAGCGTCATCGGCGGCTCCGGGGTGGCTTTCGAAGGTGGACGGACTGGTCAGAGCGGAGCGTGGGCGCGGGCATAGGTGCCGCGGGTGAAGCGCTCCAGACGCAAGGGAGTGAGGATGGCGTCGGGCTTCTCACCTTTCGCGAGCCGCGCGACGTGCCGGCCCACGGCTGGCCCGAGGCCGAAGCCATGGCCGGAGAAGCCGGTCGCGACGATCAGGCCGGACAGGGCATCGGGTGCGTCCAGCACCGGCAACGCATCCGGCAGCACATCGATCAATCCGGCCCAGGACTTGACGATGGTCAGCCTGTCGTCCGTCCCGAAAATGTCCTGCACGGCTTCCCGCGTCCGGTCTGCGCGGTCACGATTGGCAGGGATCCATGGCCGGCGCCCAGCCGCCGCGCGTTCCGACGGCGGCACGACGAGCCGCTGATGCAGATCATCGAGGAAGGGACGGCCCAGCCGCAGGGAAAAGCCGCTGCGATGACGCATGAACTCCGGTAGGAAGAAGCGCATCGCCCGCATGGAATCGAGCGTGATGTCGATGTCGGAGCAGGAATCGGCTGCAATGATGCAGGAGCCATCCGCCCGCTGCCGCAATCCGATGCCGTAACCGCAGAAGCAGGGGTCGCTGAGGGGCGGCAGGGGCGCCGTCAAAGAGACAGTGCTGCGTACGGTCTGCTGCGGAAGGCCGAGGCCGAGTGGCGCCAGCAGGCGATGGCTCTGCGCTCCGGCCGCGCAGACCACGATGTTGGAGGCGATGCGGCCATGCTCGGTCAGGACGCCGGTCACGCCGCCCGCGGCACGCTCGACCGCGAACGCACCGCAATTCTCGACGATCTGTGCGCCAGCCCGGATCGCTGCTCGCGCGAAGGCGGTTGTGGCCATGGCCGGCTCGGCTTGTCCGTCCGTCTCCGTGAAGAGCGCGCCTTTCGCAGGCTTCGAAAGTGCCGGCATGAGCGCCTTTGTCTGCCGGGACGAAAGCATGCGCGCCTGGCCGGAAACCGACCTCGTTTTCTCCACCCAGCGTTCGAACGTATCGTTCTCGGCTTCCGTTTCGGCGACGAAGACGCAACCGGTCCGGCGCCAGCCCACGCGCTCGCCGAGTTCGGTCTCGAGATCAGACCAGATCGTGAGCGCCTCTATGGCGAGAGGCAGTTCAAGCGGATCGCGATACTGCGTCCTGACGAAGCCCCAGTTTCGGCCCGACTGCTGTGAAGAGACAGCGTCGCGCTCGACCAGCGCGACCGAGAGCCCGGCACGCGCGAGATAGTAGGCGGAGGCGCAGCCGACAATTCCGCCGCCGACCACCACGGCATCGACCCGGTCCGGCAAGGCGGCACGCCCAGGCGCAAGCTGCGCGAGCACGTCGTCCGGCACATGGGCGGTGAGACTAAGCAGCGACATCGAGCAAGGCGTCCATGTCCATCTCCACCCGGATTTCCGGATCGAACAGGCCGGCCTGGACGGTGGTGCAGGCCGGGTCCACGCCGCGAAATGCCTCGGCGAACACCGCCATGACGGCCTCGTAGTCCTCGGGCCGCGCAATAAACATCCGGACGCGGACGACATTGGCGAGCGTTGCTCCAACCTGGGCAAAAGCGAGCTCGGCATTGCGGAAAAGCTGGCGGGTCTGCTCGGCGGCGCCGCCTGCCAGGGTTTCGGCGGCATAATCGTAGCCGGTGGTGCCCGACAGCATGATGTGGGAGCCGACCACGACGGCGCGGCTGTAGCTATAGGCAGCCTCGAAACTGCTGCCTGAGGAGATCAGGCGCCGGCCATGCCGCTGGGTCGTGGTGAATGCCATGGTCGCTCTCGCCTCGGTTGTCGTGACGTCTCAAAGGCAACGGAGGCAGGGGCGCTGTCGATTTCAATAATTCGAGGCGGAGGCCGAGGAATTCGGGGGACGCCGTCGTTTTTCAGGGTTCGGCTTCTCAAAATTGAAATCGACAAGCGGGGTTCGCGGTGACGTTGTCGATACGGGCGAGAACCGGATCTGGCTCTCGCCCATTCCGAAGCGGGAGTGGCATGGGTTCGATGCGGGTGGACGTCGCAATCGTCGGAGGTGGAATTGCCGGGGCTTCCGCCGCCTATTTTCTGGCTCGGCACGGCTCGGTCGCGCTGATCGAGCGGGAAGAGCATTTCAGCTATCACAGCTCCGGCCGCACCGCCGCACAGTTCACGGTCGGCATYGGCGCCACGACGATGCGGCGGATGGCGCAGGCGAGCCGAGCCTTTTTCGAGGCGCCGCCGGAAGGCTTCTCCGAGCAGCCGATTTTGTCTCCGCGTGGCTGCCTGACGGTGGGGCGTCGAGAGCAGGAGGCGACGCTCAGGCGGCTCGAAGACAATCTCGCTTCCGTCGGCGCCCGTGCCGACCGCCTCGGCCGGGACGAGGCGCTCGCCCTGTTTCCTGCGCTTCGGCCGGAAAAGCTCGACCTCGGCGTCTACGAACCGGGCGCGATGGATATCGACGTCGACGTGCTGCTGCAGGGCTATCTGCGCGGAGCGAAGGCTGCCGGCGCTGTTCTTGCGACGCGCAGCGATATTCAAGGGATCGTACGCGAGGGAAATCGTTGGCGTCTGACCTGGGCCGGCGGCGACATCCTCGCCGACGCGGTGGTCAATGCAGCCGGCGGCTGGGCGGATGAGGTGGCGGCCATGGCCGGGCTCGCCCCGCTGGGCATCGTCGCGCATCGGCGCACCGCGTTCACCTTCGCCCTTCAGAAGGATTTCGACACGCGTAGCTGGCCGCATGTCGGCTCCATCGACTACGACTGGTATGTGAAGCCGGAGCCGGGCTGCCTGATGGGCAGCCTCGCCGACGCAGTGCCCGTCGCTCCGTCCGACGCCTATCCCGAGGACATCGATGTCGCCCAGGCGATCGAGAATATCGAGCGCGACACCCGCTTGAGCATTGGCCGCCCGATCAGCCAGTGGGCGGGGTTGCGCAGCTTCGCCAGGGATCGCAATCCCGTAGCCGGCATGCGCGAGGACGCTCCCGGTTTCTTCTGGCTGGCGGGCCAGGGCGGCTGCGGCATCCTGACTTCCCCAGCCATGGGGCAATCCATCGCTGCCCTCGTCGCCGGGGCACCGTTGCCGGAAGCGATCACGCAACTTGGCGTCGCCAGTGAAGACCTCTCGCCGGAACGCGAGAGCTTGAGGGTTATCGCGACATAGGACCGGACATGCGGCCGACCCGCGCCGTCCACGATCACGAGGCTGAAGACAGCCCGTCAAAAACGAGGGGATATCATGACCGAATACGACTCGCGTGGAATGACATTTCGCCGCCGCGATCTGATGGCGCTGGCTCTCGGCGCCGGCGCGGGCGCCGTGCTGGCGCCAAACGCCGGTGCGCACGCTCAGGGCAAGGGCGCCGCGCCGCCCGCCAAGCCGCGAGGCCAGGTGATCGCCGGCATTTCCCAGGAACCCACGGTCTTCAATCCGCTGATGCCCGGCAGCGAGGTCGATCAGGGCGTCTGGTGGCAGCTCTTCAGCCCGCTCTGGTTCATCGACCCGGCAGGCCGCTTCGTTCCGGATCTCGCCCGCGAAGTGCCGAGCGTCGCCAATGGCGGCATCTCGGCCGACGGGCTGACCTGGAAGATCAAGCTTAGAGGCGACGCGAAATGGCATGACGGAACGGCGTTCACCGCCGAGGACGTCAAGTACACGCTCGACCTGATCAACACGCCCGGTTTCCGCGCGCGTAACCGGGTCGGTCACAGCCTCGTCAAGGACATCGTCGTCGTCGCGCCCGACGAGATCCATTGGCGCATGGAGCGCGCCTACTCACCCTATCTGTCTATCCTGGCGCTGACCTTCATCACGCCTGCGCATATTCTCGGAAAGGCAAGCGATCCGAATACCGCGCCCTTCAATAGCGCGCCCGTCGGCACCGGCCCGTTCCGCTGGGGCGAGCGTGTCGCTGGCGACCGCGCGCTGCTGCACGCCAACCCCGCCTATCATGGCGCCGGCCCTTACCTCGAACGTATCGTCTTCAAATACATTCCTGATCTGACTGCGCTCTACACCCAGTTCAGGACCGGCCAGGTCGATTATCTCGGCATTGGCGGCATTCCCGCTCACTTCGCCAAGGAAGCCGAGGCGCTGAAGGGACCCCGCGTGATCCGTTCGCCGACACCTTTCATCGAGCACATCGCGCTCAATCTCGAATTCGGTCCCTTCGCCGAAAAGCCCGTCCGGGAAGCCCTCTACCTGGCGATGGACAAGCAGGCCCGCATCGACGCCATCTATTATGGGCTGCCAGTTGCGACCGAATCCTTCCTGCCTCGCGAGTCATGGGCCTTCGAGCCCGATCTTCCGGTGCACAAGCACGACCCAGCGAGGGCCAACGCGCTGCTGGATGCGGCAGGCTGGAAACGCGGCGCGGACGGCATCCGGCAGAAGAACGGGCAGCGCCTCTCCTTCTCCAATTCGACCACGACCGGCAATCCGGCGCGCGAGCAGTCGCAGCAGCTCCTGCAGCAGGACTGGGGGCAGATCGGCGCGGAAATGCGGATATCCAACATGCCGGCGGCCGTGATCTGGGGCGAGTTCTGGCAGAAGTCGAAATTCGAATCCGTGACCGTCGGCTCCAACTTCATGATCGGCAACGATCCGGACGTGACGCCGCGCTTCGGCAGCCGCTCGATCCCCGCCAAGCATGGCGCCGGGCTGAATACCTACCAGTATCAGAACCCGGAACTCGACCGGCTCTTGGAACTCGGCTCCAGCCAGTTCGACCAGCAGGAGCGCAGGAAGACCTACGGACAGGTCCAGCGCATCGTTCGCGACGATCTCGTCTTGCTGCCGGTCTATCAGTCGGTCATGGCCGAAGGGGTCAAGGACGGGCTGGCCGGCTTCGCGGCCAACATCAATTGCTCGTCCAATTGCTGGAACATGCGCGACTGGTACTGGGCTGGCTGAGCCCGTATCTGACCGGACCCGCGAGGATGACAAGATCTTGAGCGCCTTTCTTCTGCGCCGTTTCGGGCAGGCCGTGCTGTTGCTCTTCATCGTCTCGATGATCGGCTTCGCTATCCTGCATCTTCTCGGTCGGGCTTGGCTGGCTGCCATCCGGTAACCGCTACACCATCGGGGACGGCTCCCTGCTCAACCAGATCCACCATCTGATCGGGCCGGTCATGGTGCTCGCGCTGGTCTCCACCGCGGTCTGGAGCCGGTATATGCGCTCCTCCATGCTCGAGGTGATCAATCAGGATTATGTCCGCACCGCCCGCGCCAAGGGCCTCTCCGAGCGCTCGATCCTGGTCCGCCACGCCTTTCGCAACGCATTGCTGCCCATGATCACCATCACTGGCCTGCATGTGCCGATGCTGCTCTCCGGTGCCCTCGTCACCGAAACCGTCTTCACCTGGCCCGGCATGGGGCGGCTCTTCCTCGATTCGATCAGCTATCGCGACTATCCGGTCGTGATGGGCGTCTTGATGTTGAGCGCCGTGCTCGTCCTGCTCGGCTCTCTGATCGCCGACCTGCTCTACGGCATCGCCGATCCCCGCATTTCGAGGAGCGGTTGATGAGCGTCAGTGATCTCGACCGGGCCGCCGTGCTGCCGCCCGAGCGGCTCTGGAATAGTCCGGGCTTCAGGCGCTTCCGCCGCCACAAGCTCGCTGTCTTCGGCACAACGGCGATCGTCGCCCTCACGCTGGCCTGCGTGATCGGGCCGTGGTTGCTGCCCTACACCGACACATATATCGACATTCGAGCCCGTTTCGCTCTGCCCTTCACGGGTCCGCACATCCTCGGGACCGATCCGCTCGGTCGCGATATCCTCGCACGCCTGCTCATGGCGGGGCGGATTTCGCTCGCGGTCGGCTTCTCGGCCATGATGATCGCCATGGCGATCGGCATTTGCATCGGCCTTGTCGCGGGCTTCTACGAAGGCCTGGTGGGCGCCGCGCTGATGCGCTTCGTCGATGCGATGCTGTGCTTCCCCTCGATCTTCCTGCTGCTCGCCATCTCGGCCTTGATCCAGCCCTCTGTGGCCTCGATCGTGATACTGATTGCGGCAACCTCCTGGATGGAAGTTGCTCGCGTTGTCGAGGCGCAGATCCGTGCGTTGAAGACGCGCGAGTTCGCGCAGGCCGCTGTCTCCTTTGGCGCATCGCACAGCCGCATCATGTTCCGCGAACTGCTGCCCAATGCCATCGCCCCGATCATCGTCGCGGCGACCTTGAACGTCGCCCACGCGATCCTCGCCGAAAGCTACATCTCCTTCCTCGGCTTCGGCATCCAGCCGCCGACGCCGAGCTGGGGCAATATGCTCGAAAGCGCGCAGAGCTATCTCACCAGCGCGCCCTGGCTCGCCATTTTTCCCGGCATCGCCATCACGCTCGCCGTGACGTCTTTCAATTTCGTTGGCGACGGACTGCGCGATGCGCTTGATCCGAGAATGGATCTGCCCTGAAAAGGATAGCTGAAGTTCCGCTGAGGAGGCCGAAATGAGCCGCAGATTGCCGTCCCTGAACGCACTGCGTTGCTTCGAGATCGTGGCGGCCCAACTCAGCATCAAGAAGGCCGCGCTCATCCTGAACGTCAGCGAGAGTGCCGTCAGCCGTCAGGTCAAGATCCTGGAGGACCAACTCGGCGCCCCCCTCTTCATCCGGAGCCACAACGGGCTCGAGATCACCGACGAGGGCCGCAGGCTCGCACTCAGCGTGAAAGAAGCGTTCGACCACATCGCGAACGCCATCGATCCGTTCCGGAACGAGCGCAACGCGGTCACGATCAAGGTGCTACCGACCTTCGCACTACGCTGGCTGCTGCCGCGGCTCAGGACGTTCCAGGAGCGGCACCCTCTGATCAAGGTGAATGTCCATACGCGTCTCAACGACATGACGCTCAACGACAATGATGCCGACCTCGGCATTCGCTACGGCATTGGCAACTGGCCTCAGGACTGCGCGACGGAACTCTATCAGGAATGGATCCTGCCGGTCTGCGCGCCGGATTACCTGGCGGGGCATGCTGACGGCGAGACCGATCTGGCAGGCGCGACCCTGCTCCATCCCCTGCCGGACCGGCAGGACTGGGTGACGTGGTCGGAGAAATCGGGAACCGGCCTCGATGCACGTGGCGGCCTCGACTTCGATGCGTTGGACATGGCGTTGAGCGCGGCCGAATGCGGCCTTGGGGTCGCCATGACCGACGTCGTCCTGGCGCACCAGGCGATCCAGTCCGGCCGGCTCGTCACGCCGATGCGCAAGGCCGTCCCGACCGGCTTTTCCTATTATCTGGTCCGGCCGCCCGAGATGCGCCGCCGGCGCGAGGTCGTGGTGGTCGAGGATTGGATCTGCAGCGAGATCGAAGGCGCCCGGGAGCTGGTTCGCCGTTACGCATCGTGAACGGCCTGCCTCTGATCTTTAGAGGCGAGCTTCGCAAAACGGCCATCGACGACAAGGGGGATCGGGCAGCTATCTGACCGTCAGGACAAGTTTGACTGACCGAGGTGGCTTCGATGGCTTCTGCCCGTTCCCCGCTGGAAGGCGTTCTCGTGGTGGCTATCGAGCAAGCCGTCGCCGCTCCGTTTTGCACCTCGCGCCTCGCCGATGCGGGGGCACGCGTCATCAAGATCGAGCGGCCGGAGGGCGATTTCGCCCGACGCTACGATGATGTCGCCAACGGTCAAAGCAGCTACTTCGTGTGGCTGAACCGGGGCAAGGAATCGCTCGTCCTCGATCTCTCCGCGCCGGAGGACAAAGCCAAGCTCGCGGGACTGATCGCACAGGCCGACATCCTCGTGCAGAACCTGAAATCCGGTGCGCTCGCCAGGCTGGGTTTCGCGACCGAAGAGCTGCGTGTGCGACATCCCGGCCTGATCTGCTGCTCGATCACCGGTTATGGCGAGAACGGCCCGCTCGCGGATCGCAAGGCCTACGACCTGCTGATCCAGGCCGAATCCGGATTATGCTCCATTACCGGCGGCCCCGAGGAGCCGGCCCGCGTCGGAATCTCCATCGTCGATATCGCCACCGGCGCCACCGCGCATGCCGCGGTCCTGGAAGCCCTGATCGCGCGGGGCAGCACCGGCGAGGGTGCCGATATCCACATCTCGATGTTTGATGTGATGGCGGATTGGTCGACCGTACCGTTGCTTCACCAGGAAGGCGGCAGACCGCCGCAGCGCATCGGCATGGCACATCCTTCGATCGCACCTTACGGCGCCTTCGCCACCCGCGACGGCAGGCCAATATTGATGTCGATTCAGAACGACCGGGAATGGGCCAAGTTCTGCGAACTGTTCCTCCGGCAGCCGGATCTGGTTACCGACCAGCGCTTCGCAACGAATGTCGACCGCGTCCGCAACCGGCTCGAGACCGATCGGATCACCGCGGAGGCCTTCGCAAGGCTCGATGCACGCGAAGCGAGCCGGCTCCTCCTCGAAGCCGACATCGCCTTCGCCAGCGTCAACGACATGGCCGGGCTATCGCAGCATCCGCATCTGCGACGCATCACTGTCCAGACGCCGGCGGGGCCGGTTGAACTACCTGCTCCTGCCCTGGTCCTGGCGGGCATTGGACGTGAATACGGCCCGGTTCCCGCCATCGGCGAGCATAGGGTGCTGCAGGATTGAGACGAGGCATGGCCGACATTTCAGCCGGGTGAATCGCGGCGTTGGCCGACGCCATTGGCCATCAGGACGCAAGCGGACTGCCCTGCCTCTCTTTTTTAGAGGCTGGCCTCTAGAAAAAGATATCGACGCCAAGCCTACCCCTCTGGATACAACAAGTATCGTAGATCGAGGGGCGTCTTGTCTCGTCTTCTGTACGTCGTCACAAGTTTTTGATGATTTGTTTTGAGTAATTAAAACGTATTAGTTGCATTATTGGTACAAGTAATTTTCATTATTCATTTTCATTTACAGACAGATTGACGCCTAAACATCAATTACCTCAAGCATGCGGCGAAGATAACGTCGTTATTCTCGCTGAATTATTGAGGCAAAAATGAAGGTCGATCAGCTAACGAGGGCGTCAACCGCGCTCGCCGAGCCCAGCCATGTGAAAGCCGCGGCAACCGGTGCATGTCTGATGACCGCCCTGGTTATCGTGAGCGTTCCGCTGGCAACGATCGCCGCCCGGGCTCAACAAGGGCAGAGTCAGCTCCAGCTCGACGAGATCGTTGTGGAAGGGGCCGGCACATCGCAGGTGCCGCCAGCTTTCGCAGGGGGGCAGGTCGCAACCGGCGCCCGCCTCGGCCTGCTTGGCAATACCGACATCCAGAAGTCGCCGTTCAGCGTCACCAGCTATACTGATCAGTTCATCCGTGACCGCCAGGCGCGGACGGCCTCCGAGGCGCTCGCCCTCGACCCATCCGTGCGCGCGACCCAGGGCACCGGCGCGCCATTCGACTCGTTCTATATCCGCGGCTTTCCCGCGAACGAGGGGACGAGCGGTGAAATTGCATTCGATGGCGTCTACGGCGTGGCACCGAGCTTCCGCATTTTCTCCGATTATGCCGAGCGCATCGAAGTCTTGAAAGGGCCTTCGGCAGCGATCACCGGGGTTTCGCCGAATGGCGGGATCGGCGGCGTCATCAACATCGTCCCGAAACGCGCCGAAGAGGACCTGACGCGCGTCACGCTAAACTATGCTTCGAATGCGCGGCCCGGCGGTCAGCTCGACTTCGCCCGGCGCTTCGGTGCCAATCGGGAGTGGGGCCTGCGGGTCATCACCAGCCTGAGCGACGGCAGGACAGCTCTCGATCATCAATCGGAGCAAAGCGGCGTTGGCGCGCTCGCCCTCGACTATCAGGGCGAGCGGTTCCGCGCCTGGGCCTATTTTCTGGCCCAGGCAGATCGTTTCAATGCGCCTGCCCGGCCCTTCTTCATGCAGGCCGGGGTGCCGGTTCCGAAGGCGCCTGATGGCCGCCGCAATGTGACCCAGCCATGGGAATATTCGGATGTCGATGATCGCGGCGGCTTGCTACGGATGGAGTACGACGTCGCCGACGGCATCACACTGTTCGGCAATGCCGGGGCCTCGCATACCGGCGTCGAACGCTATTTCGCCTCGGCCGCGACGATCACCAACCTGCGCGGCGATACCGTTACGGCACCGCAATTCTACGGCCTCGGTGTCGACCGTCAGACCTTTGAGGGCGGTGTACGGGCAAAATTCGAGACCAGCTTCATCAGGCATGCACTGACCGTGCAGCTCTCTCGATACCATGAAGAGACATCGCGCGAGTTCGCCGCTGCCCGTGGCTCCTACGCCTCGAATATCTACAACCCGGTGCGCGTGCCGGAGATCGCGCCGCTGCGTATCGGCTCGCAGGCGCGTCTGTCCGACAGCACGCTGACAGGCGTCTCGGCGGCGGACACGCTCTCGGCTTTCGACGAGCGCGTTCTGCTAACGGTCGGCGTGCGCCGGCAGAATGTCGAGGCCCGCAACTACGTCTCCAATGTCGGTACCTTGGCCTCTTCCTACGATAAGAGCGCCACGACACCCTTCGTCGGCCTCGTCGTCCGGCCCTGGGAAAACGTCTCCTTCTACGGAAACTATGTCGAGGGGCTGAGCCGCGGCGACATCGCGCCGGTAACCGCGAGCAACGCCGGCGAGATCCTCGCCCCTTATGTCGCCCGTCAGGTCGAGGCAGGCGTCAAGCTCGACTACAGCGGCTTCGGCGCCTCGCTCGCCGCGTTCCAGATCACGCGGCCGATTGGCGAACTCAGCCCGGCGCGCACCTTCGCTGAAAGCGGAGAGCAGCGTGTTCGCGGCCTCGAGCTCAATGTTTTCGGCCAGATCACATCGCAATGGCGGGTGCTGGGCGGCCTGACCCTGCTCGACGGAGAACTCACACGCACAGCGGCTGCGGCCAATATCGGCAATACACCGATCGGTGTGCCTCGCATCCAGCTCAATCTCAGCACGGAATGGGATGTGCCTTGGGTCCCCGGCCTGACCCTCAACGCGGCCGTCATCCATACAGGCAAGCAGTTCGTCGATGCGGCGAACAGCCAGGCCTTGGCGGATTGGACTCGCCTCGACCTGGGGCTGCGCTACGCGACGCAGTTCAACGGTCGCAAAACCACCTTCCGTGCCAATGTCGTGAACGTGACGGACGCGAAATACTGGGCTGGCGCGGCGTCCTTCGGCACCTTCACGCAAGGCGCTCCAAGAACCTATCTCCTGTCGATGTCCGCGGATCTCTGATGACGTCATGCCTTCGCCCGTCCCGCCGGAATCTGCTGGGGGCTCTCGGCATCGGCTTGCCGCTCGCGGCAGCTTGTCGGACCTCCGCAGCACCGATCACCGTTACCGATGTGCTCGGCCGCAAGGTCGCTGTCGAGTTGCCCGTTCGGCGTGTCCTGCTCGGCGAAGCGCGGCAGATCCACGCCATCGCGGCCTTGGACCGTGACAACCCTTTCGCCCGCATCGTCGGATGGGGAGAGGATTTCGAGAAGGCTGACCCCGACAGCTACCGCATCTATGTCGAACGCTACCCGCAAGCCGCCGCGCTGCCAAAGTTCGGCAGCGCGGCGGCAGGAAGCTTCGATATCGAGAAGGCGATTTCGCTTCAGCCCGATGTGCTGATCCTCAACTTCGAAGCGGAGCGCGCCAGTGCGGAGATGCAGCTCGTCGAAAAGCTCGCCTCGGTTGGTGTCGCGGTGCTTTATGTCGATTTTCGGCACGCGCCGCTCCGCAACAGCGAGCCTTCGTTGCGCGTGCTGGGTCAATTGTTTGGACGCGAAGACGTCGCTGAACGACTGATCGCCTTCCGAGCGGATCAGATCGCGCGCGTGACGAGCCCAATCGCGGCGATGCCGGACTTGAAGCGCCCGCTGGTCATGCTGGACCGCATTCCAGGATACTCCGACGGCTGCTGCATGAGCTTCGGCAAGGAGAATTTCGGCCTCATGGTCGAAATGGCCGGCGGCCGCAATCTTGGTTCGGAACTCCTTCCGGGAACCTTCGGTACGATCAACCCCGAAACGATCATCGCCCGAGACCCTGATGTCGTCATCGTGACGGGCGGCAACTGGGACACGCTTGCGCCAGGCGGCGAATGGGTTGGCCTCGGCCCGGGCGCGGATCTGTCCGTAGCCCGTCGCAAACTCGCAGCCCTCGCGCAGCGCCCGGCATTCATGCATGGCAAGGCGGTCGCTGAGCGGCGCGTCTATGCAATCTGGCACCAGTTCTACAACAGCCCGTACCAATTCGTGGCGCTTCAGCGCATCGCACGCTGGCTGCATCCCGAGCTTTTTGGCGATCTCGATGCGGATGAAACGCTGCGCGAACTTCACGAGCGCTTTCTGCCAATCCCCTATCGACCTGGCTATTGGGTGGAGTTGAAAGGCGACAATTGATCAAGCGTCGCGCCAAGCGAACCCCGCGACCTCTGGTCCTTGTATTTCCCGTGCCCAAAGAGAGAAGGCAGGGCCTCCGAGGCCGAACTTGAGGCCATTTTCGGTTGGCGTGGCGGCCGGATGGCATCGCTCGACACCTTCCAAGCGAATCGCGAACGGCTGGCGAAACAGGCAGCGGCGAAGCTCTTGCCGGGACGGGATTAGAACATGCTATTCCCGTACCTTGAATTCCGGTGCCAGATTTCGTTAATTTAGCTGAAGAAAATCAGACGTTTAGCAATTATAATGGTGGGCCGAGTCGGACAAAGCTACGAACACGTATATGATTGAAATCGTTATATAATAATTTTACCGGCTCCAATGCCGAGCAAACGAGCTCAGTAGGTCGGCCCGTTCAAGTCCTCGATCCGGTGTGATTGTCTGGCTCGCTGCGAGCATAGGTGGAGCGCGCCCGCCGGACGTATCCCCCGGTGCCGGGCTGCGCCTCCATCTCGCCGTCCCGCACCACCACCTGTCCTCGGACAATGGTCGTCATGGGCCAGCCCCTGACCGCGATCCCTTCGTAAGGAGTATAGTCGCTGCCGTGATGAAGCAGGGCCTGGCTGATCGTCACCTCACGGTCCGGATCCCATATGGCGATGTCGGCATCCATGCCGACTGCGATAGAGCCCTTGTTCGTCAGCCCGTACATCTTCGCGTGGTTGGTCGCCGAGAGAGCCACGAACTCGTTCAGGCTGATGCGCCCCTTGCCGACTCCCTCCGAGAACAGGATCGGCAGCCGAGTCTCGACGCCGGGGATGCCGTTCGGCACCCAACGGAAGGACGTTCGCCCCTTCGGCGCCTGCTTGCCAGCGGAGTCATCATATCGGAAGGGGCAGTGATCGGACGAGAACGTCTGGAAGACGCCGTTCCGCAGCCCCTCCCAGCAGGCGATCTGGCTGGCCTTGTCACGCGGCGGCGGCGAGCAGACATATTTCGCCCCCTCCATGTTGAGCCCGTCCATGTCCCTCTCGGTCAGCACCAGATATTGCGGGCAGGTCTCGCCATAGACCTTGAGGCCGCGTGCACGGGCCCGCGCGATTTCCTCCATCGCCTCGCGGTTCGAGACGTGAACGATCATCACGGGCACGTCGACGAGCTCTGCGAGTGAGATCGCGCGATGCGTCGCCTCGCGCTCTACGGGGATCGGCCGCGAGGTGCCGTGGAACTTCGGTGCGATGTTGCCGCCCTGCTCCAGCCTCTGCGTCAGAAAGCGGATCGCGTCGTAATTCTCGGCATGGACCATGACGAGCGCGCCGGTCTCGCGCGCGACGCTCATGACCTGCAGCATCTCGTAATCGGCGAGCGCCAGGCCCTCATAGGTCATAAAGACCTTGAACGAGGTGTAGCCGTCCGCGATCAGCGCCGGTAGGTCCTGGCCCAGCACCTGCTCGCTCGGCTCCGAGATCACCAGATGGAAGGATACGTCGGTGTAGCAACGGCCTTCTGCCAAGGCATGATAGGCCTTCACCGTCTCCCTGAGGCTCGCACCCTTATCCTGCACGCAGAAGGGCAGCACGGTCGTATTGCCTCCGAAGGCGGCCGAGCGTGTCCCGCTCTCGAAATCATCGGCCATGACGATACCCTCGCCGCTCGGCTGGGAGATGTGGACATGGCTGTCGATGCCGCCGGGCAGGACCAGCTTTCCAGCCGCCTCGATCGTGCGCTTGGCGGGCCCGAGGCCGTGTCCGAGCGCGACGATCCGCCCGTCGCGAATACCGAGATCACAGGCGAAGGTGTCGGAGGCCGTCGCGACCGTACCGTTCGCGATGATCAGATCGTAGGTCATGGCTTGGCTTTCCCCTATCCTGCTATCGCCATCGCGGCGCCCGCGGTCCGATGGCTCGCGATTTCTTCACGCAGCGCGTCCTCGAGCGAAGGCCCGACCGGCTCGCACAGCGTCGGCCTCAACCGCGTTTCCACGAGCGACAGATGCGTCGTCATCGCCTTGACCGCCTTGCCGCGCTCACGCCCGGCCAGGGCTCGGAAGATGGCGCGGTGCTCGTCGCAGCCGCAGGCCGAGCCGGCCGACGTCTCGTAGCGCTTCACCAGCATCAGGGTGCGGCTGATGAGTTCCTGAGCCTGGCGCTGGACCAAGGGGTTCTGCGTCATCTCGGCGAGCAGATAGTGAAACTCGGCCGAGAGCTTCTGCCAGCTCGCCTGATCGTCGCAACGCAATGCCTCGGCCTCAGCCTCGACATGCGCCCGCAATCTGTCGATCTGAACCTGCGTGAGATGATCAGCCAGATGAGCGGCCATGCCGCTCTCGAGGATGCGGCGCGCTTCGTAGATCATATGGCTTTCGCGCAGGTCCGGCTCGATGGTGAAGGCGCCGCGGTTCTTGACCATGTCGAGCAGACGCTCGGCGCCCAGCCGCTGCAGGACCTTGCGAATCCGTTCCCGGCTCACGCCAAAAAACTCGGCCAGGCGATGCTCGCCGAGCTTGATCCCGCCCGGCAGCCGCCCGGCGCGAAGCACCCGCACCAATACCGCGTGAATCTCTTCTTCCTGCATGCCGCGATTATCGCGACTGCCCGCGAAAACGCCAACCCGAGGCCTGCGCGTTCTTTCGGCACACCGGCCTCATGATGAGCACAATAGGCATAATATTGTGCACAAAATCATCCTGCGAAGGCGGCCAAAACTGAGGCGTCCGCGACAGATGAAGATTTTAAATATCTGATATAATTATCATTTTATATTCAACGCCGAGCCGTATCGGGGTTGGCATATCGGTTGCTCAGGTAAAGCGTCTCTCGCCCGAAAGGACCCCGACATGGACGCTTTCGCCGCCGCCCGCCYGAACCGCCGTTCCTTCCTCGCCGGCGCCGCCGGCGGCATGACGCTGATCGCGGCCCCGTCCCTGCTTCGCGCCCAGACCAGGGAGCTGGTCGTCGGCGGCGCGGCCGGACACAAGCCTTGGGTCGAGCAAATCGTCGTCCCGGCCTTCGAGAAGAAGTACAATTGCAAGGTGATCTTCGAGGGCACGCGCTCGCTCGTGAACCTTGAGAAGATGCAGAAGAACAAAGACAAGCAGTACATGTCCGTCGTCCAGATGGACGACCCCGTGATGATCCTGGCCGTCAAGGAAGGGTTGCTCGACCCGCTGACGCCTGCGAAGGCGCCCAATATGGCCGACCTGCTGCCCGGCTCCACGCATATGGACGGCATGTGGGCGAATTATCTCCAGCCCTGGCTCGGCATCGCCTACAACAAGGCGGCCGTGAAGGCGCCGCCGGTTTCCTGGGCCGAGCTGTTCGATGCCAAATACAAGGGCCGCGTCGTCATCCCCTCGCTTCAAAACACGGAGGGGCTCCCGATCCTCTTCGCCGCGGGGCTGCTGACCGGCGCCTCGCTGGACGCGGCTCAGACGAACACAGATGCCGGCTTTGCGAAGCTCGCCGGCCTCAAGCCAAATCTCCTGACGATCTACACCCAGCAGCCGCAGGCCTATAACCTGCTCGAGCAAGGTGAGGCGCATCTCATCGGTCCCGCCATGTCGTCATATTGCCTGGAGCGGAATGCGGCAGGCGCGCCGATCGATCTCGCCGCGCCAAAGGAAGGCGTTTTCGCTATGCCGTCCGGCATCGCCGTCATCAAGGGGGCGCCTCAGGCCGAACTCGCCTTCGCCTATGTCAATGAGCTGCTCGGTGCCGAAATGCAGAGCAAGCTCGCAGGCCCCACCTTTTCCCTGGCGACGAACAAGGCCGTGCCGAAACCCGAAGGGCTCGGTGCAGACGTCAAGATCTTCCAGATCGACTGGGCCAACGTCGCCGCGCAGCGCAACGACTGGATCAAGCGCTGGGACCGGGACATGGCCATCTGAAGGGGCTGCCGCCGTCGATCTTCGGTCATCGGGAGAAGCCCATGCGATCGGTCTTTCTGGACATCGCCGGCGCCGGCAAGACTTTCGGCCCGGCGACCGTGCTCGACGGCGTCGACCTCAAGGTCGGCAAGACCGAGTTCATCTCGCTTCTGGGTCCCTCGGGCTGTGGGAAGACCACGCTGCTGCGCATCGTCGCGGGGCTGATGCGGCCCGATAGCGGCCGTGTCGTGCTGGACGGCGAGGAGATCACGCGCAAGCCGCCGCACCGGCGCGACGTCAGCGTTGTCTTCCAGAACTACGCGCTCTTTCCGCATCTCACGGTCGCGGAGAACGTCGCCTTCGGGCTGAAGGCCCGCGGCGCGCCGGGGGACAGCATCGCACCCATCGTGTCGCGTTTCCTTGGCCTCGTGCAGATGACGGGCTTCGCCGATCGCTCGGTCAGGGCCCTTTCGGGCGGCCAGCAGCAGCGGGTCGCGGTCGCACGGGCGCTGGCCGTCGCACCGAAATTGCTGCTGCTGGACGAGCCGTTCTCGGCCCTCGACCGGAAGCTGCGCGAAGCCATGCAGATCGACCTTCGCCGCATTCTGCGCGAAGTCGGCACCACTGCGATCTTCGTCACCCATGATCAGGAGGAGGCGCTGACCATGTCGGACCGCATCGCGGTGATGCATCGCGGGCGGATCGAGCAGCTCGACAGCCCCGCGGCGATCTATCACCGCCCCGCCACTCCATTCGCGCTCGACTTCGTCGGGCTGTCGAGCCGGCTTCCGGGCACGGTGCTGGAGACCGAGCAGGGCATCGTCGCGGTCGAAACCGCGGCCGGGACCATCCGGGCGCCGGGCGGCTTCGTGCCTCGCAGCCGCGTGGTGCTTGGCGTCAGGCCAGAACGTATCGTCGTCGGCGGCACGGGCGAAAACCGCCTGGACGCGACCCTGCTCGACGTCGTGTTTCAGGGAGCCCGGGTCCAGCTCCATTTCGCGGCCCCGGAAGGCGGGCGGATCATGGTCGAGGCGCAGGAGGCCCCGGCCGGGTTCGAAGCCGGAACGACCGTGCCGCTGAGCTGGCATATCGGCGACACGATGATCTATCCGGAGCCGCAAGAAGGGTTGGCCCCATGAGCGCCGGGCGCCGCCTCGACCCGGTCTTGCTGCTGGCCCTGCCAGCCCTCGCCTATCTCGGGATCGTCTACGGGCTGCCGCTGTTGTTCCTGCTCAGCCGCAGCTTCCTCAGCCCCGGCGGGCTCGCCGCCTTTGCCGGCTTCTTCGCCGATCCCTTCAGCTGGACCGCGCTTGCCAATACGCTACGCAGCGCCGCGCTGGTCACGCTGGCGTGTCTTGCGATCGGCTATCCCACCGCTCTCGTCCTGTCGCGCGCCGGCGGCCTGGCGCAGGCCGCGATCCTGATCGCGATCATCCTGCCGCTCTCGGTCGGCGTCGTCGTCAAGGCTTTCGCCTGGCAGATCGTGCTACGCCGTGACGGCATCGTCTCGCAGATCATGACGGGCTTGGGGCTCTGGAGCGAGCCGCAGCGCCTGCTGTTCACGGAAACCGGACTGATCATCGGCGCGGCCAACATCTTCGTGCCCTTCATGATTCTGCCGATCTACTCGGTGCTGAGGCTGATCGATCCGCGCCTGGGAGAGGCCGCAGCCACGCTGGGGGCCACGCCGATCTACCGCTTCGTCAAGGTGGCACTTCCGCTCTCCCTGCCCGGCATCGTCACCGGCATTGCCTTCGTCTATTCGATGGCGGTGTCGATGTACGTCATCCCCAGCCTGGTCATCGGCGACCGGTTCCAGACGCTGGCGACGCTGACGGGGCGATCGTTCCTGTTCATGCGCAACGAGCAGCTTGGCTCGACCACCGCCGTGGTGCTGCTGGCGCTTGCGGTGTCCATCGTCGTGGCAAGCTCCTGGCTGTCCCGGCGCCTGGGAGACGCATCGTGACGCCGATCGAGACCATCGCGCGCCGGCTGAGCGGTGCGGTGGCGGCGTTTACAGTGCTCTTCCTGATGACGCCGCTTCTCGTCACGGCGGCGGTCTCGTTCGGCTCCAGCGCGGTCTTCACCCTACCGTCGCCGTCCTGGTCACTGCGCTGGTACGAGGCGCTGGCCCGCTCGCGCGATTTGTGGCCACCGGTCTTTACCTCGCTGCAACTTGCCGCGCTCTCGACCGCCATCGCGCTCGTGCTCGGAACGCTCTGCGCCATCGGTCTGCTGCGCGGCGACTTCCGGGGCCGCGAGGCGGTCGTGACATTTCTGGTTTCGCCGCTGATGCTGCCCGGCCTTGTGATCGGCATCGCCATGCTCGAGGCGTTCCGCGCCGCGGGCTTGCGCGAGGTCTGGCCGAGCCTACTCCTCGCCCATGTCGTCATCACGCTGCCCTATGTGGTGCGAACGGTCTTCGCCTCGCTCTCGTTGTTCGACTTCACGCTGATCGACGCGGCTCGCACCCTCGGCCTGACCTATCAGAAGGCCATCATCAAGGTGCTGGTGCCATCGTTGGCACCGGCCTTCCTGACATCGGGGATGTTCGCCTTTCTCGCCTCGATGGACAATTATCCCATCTCTATCTTCTTCACGGATGCTTGGACCAAGACCTTGCCGATTCAGATGCTGCAATATGTCGAGGAAAGCCCCGACCCCACCATCGCCGCGATCTCGACGCTGCTGATCCTGCTCTCCATCGCCGTGCTGGCGATCGGGGACCGGCTCGTCGGCCTGCGCCGCATGGCGGATATCTGACCATGCTGCCCGACATCACCACCGATCGCGATTTTCGCGGCTATGGCGACGCCGTCCCAGGCATCCGCTGGCCGAACGGGGCCCGTCTTGCCGTCAACCTCGTCATCAATGTCGAGGAGGGCGGTGAACTCAGCATCGGCCAGGGCGACGAGAAGAACGAGTCCGTCTACGAGGTCGTAGAGGAGATCCCCGGCGTTCGCGACCTCTGCATGGAGTCGCATTTCGAATACGGAACGCGCGCCGGCTGGCCGCGCATCCGCAAGCTTCTCCAAGCCTATGGCGCGCCTGGCACCGTCAATGCCATCGGCCGTTCGCTGATGATCTCGCCCTGGCTGGCGCAGCAGGCGGTCGCCGATGGACACGAAGTGGCGGCTCATGGCTGGCGCTGGGAGCGCCACGCCACCATGACGGAGGAGCAGGAGCGGCTCGTCATCGCGCGCACCGTCGAGGCGATCACCCGCACCGCCGGCAGCCCGCCGCGAGGCTGGCACACGCGCTCGGCCACCTCGCCAAACACGCGCCGGCTCCTGCTGGAACAGGGCAGCTTCTTCTATGATTCTAATGCCTACAACGACGATCTGCCCTATCTGGTCGATGTCGGCGGGCGAGACCACCTCGTCTTACCCTATTCCTTCGACACCAATGACATGCGCTTCACGCGCAATGGCGGCTTCGTCTTCGGCGACGATTTCGCTCGCTACTGCATCGATGCCTTCGACCGTCTTTATGATGAGGGCGCAAGCGCTCCGCGCATGATGACCGTCGGCCTGCATCTGCGCATCATCGGGCGGCCGGGCCGGATCGGCGGTCTGGAGCGCTTTCTGGCCCATGCGGCCTCGAAGCCCGGCGTCTGGTTCGCGCGGCGTGACGAGATCGCGCAGCACTGGCTGCAGCAGTCCGGCCGCGAGGACCTGATAGCCGGGCGGTAAAGGCTCAGCGGCCCTCGATCCGCTCCGCGAGCGCCGCGGACAGGCCCAGGCTGGATTTGGGCGACGGCCGCCGGAACGTCCCTGCCGTCGCCTTGCGCGGATTTAGCGCGACCAGCGCCTCCGCSTGCTTCAGCGCGGCGGCCATCTGGTCGACCACCGGAACCGGAATGCGATCCGCCACCTTCGCAGCCAGCCCCGCCAGCGGCGCGCCGGCGAGAATGATGCAGTCTGCCCCGTCCTCGACCACCGCGCGCCGCGCCAGTTCGACGATGACCGCCTCCTTCTCATCCTGAACATCGGCGATGTCCGCGAAGCCTTCGTCGAGCATGCGAATGCCGGCGCAGCGCCCCTCGAGCCCATGCATCGCCACGCATTCCTGATACCAGGGGCCGAGCGCCCGAGCGAACGTCACGATCCCGAACCGGCGTCCCAGCATGCAGGCGGTCAGCATCGCCGCCTCGGCCATGCCGACGATCGGGATATCGAAGAGTTCCCGCGCACCCATCAAACCGGGGTCGCCGAAGGCGGCGATGATCGCCGCATCGACCGTGTCATGATGCTCGGCCAGCATCTCGAGCGCAATAGCGCCGCCGAGCTGCGCCTCGGCGCGGCTCGCGATATAGGGCACGCCTCGCGACGCCGTCAGCGGCACGACCTGCGTGCCAGCGGACGCGGCCTGCTCGGCTGCGGCGAGCAGGCGCTGCGTGATGGCCTCGGTGGTGTTCGGATTGAGCAGCAGAATGCGCATGCCGGTCTCGTGCGATTGGTCGACGTCCGGTCAGCGCTACCGGACGGCGCGCGCTGCGTCCATGAAGCATCGCGCCCGGACGATGTCCCAGCGCAGCGCATCCGCCGGCTCCGCATCCTTGCGCATCAAGGCGGTGCTGACGATGACGCCATCGCAGACACCGAGCGCCTCTGCGACATTGCCTTCCGTCACGCTTCCGCCGAGCAGGATCGGCCGCTTGATGCCCGCATCCCGCGCACGGCGGATGCGGGCAAGCGAGTCGGCCCAATCGGCGCCGGTCAGGATGAGGCCATCGGCGCCGGTCTTCTGCGCCCATTCGGCGGCGAATTCCGCCGTCTCGGACGACATCGGCACGGCCGTGCGATCGTGTACGTCGGCGAGGATAGCGATGTCCTCGCGGCCGAGTCCGGCCCGGAAGGCCAACGCCTCCGCCCCCATGCCTGTGCGCGGCCCCTGCGCCGTCATGGCCTGACCGACAAAAACTTTCAGCCGGACGAAATCCGCGCCCGCCGCATGCGCGATGGAGAGCGCGGCTACCGGGTCATGCGCTTCCACGATGATGCCGAGGCCGAGGTCGGGAAATTCGGACTTGATGAACCGGCCAAGCGCCGCGGTAATCGCAAGCGAACTCGCGCGCATCGCCCCGGCTTCGCGCGTCTGGTCCTGGAGCTTCACATAGGGAATGCCCGCTTGGGCGAAGACCCGTGCATTGATCGCGACATAGTCCTCCAGCAAGGCCATGCTCTTGTCGCGCAGCTTGCCGAAATCGGGCAGGTGCAGCGCGGCGATGACAAGAGGGCGGGCGGCGAAGACGCGCGGGCTGCTCACGACGGGGTTCCTTCAGGCGTTGAGTGGAGAGCGATCGAGCCGGGCCAGCAGCTTGCCGAGCTTATCGCGGCAAGCATCCCGGTCGATCGGCAACGCCCCATCCGCGCCATGGTGGCTGACGATGAGAGAGGCGGAGACGGCACCATGGGCAGCGGCCAGCACGGGATCGTCCGTCGCTACAAGCCCTGCAAGGAAACCCCCGCAAAAGGCGTCGCCGGCGCCCGTCGGGTCGATCGCCTGCGTCGGCACCACCGGCACCGGGACTGTACGAGCCCCGGCCTTGTCCCAGACGAGACAGCCGCGCGGGCCGAGCTTCACGGCTACGGTGCCCCGGCATCGCGCAGCGAGCAGACCCAGCGCCGTCTCGACCCCCATCCCCGGGAGAATGGCAGCAAGCTCGATCTCGCTCGGCAGAAAAGCGTCGACTTGCGCGAGGAAGGGCGACAATTCATCCAAGGAAAGCTCAGCGAGCTGCCAGCCGGCATCGAGCGTCACCACCATGCCGCAGCCGTTGAACAGAGGCAGCAGCTCGTTCAGCACCACCGGCCGCGCCGGCGCGCAATGGGCACCCCGCGCACCGAAATAACTTTCCGGGACCTGTGCCGCGACCATCGGGTGGATGTCGCGGAACTGCGAATAGGACATCTCGCCGCCGTCGCCACGCCGGCGCAGATGGTCCTGCCATGCCGCGACCTGCTCCCGGCTGAGGGTGTCCGTCGGGAATCCCGCTTGCGCGAGCTCCTCGGGCCGGCTGGTCAGGCGCTCGCTGCGGTCACCCCGCTCGTCATAGATGAACCAGTTGCCGCTGCGCAGGGCGGCATCGGCCATCACCACGCCGTCCAGCGCGACGCCGTTGTCGCGCAGCTGCGTCAAGGTCTCACGGGGATAGGTCGAGACGGCCACGCTGACGAGGCCAACCGCATCGACCCAGCACCGCGCTCCCACGGCGGAATAGGCGCCGTTGCCGCCGACCTTGTCGAGGGCGACGGCGCCGTCGGCCGAGATCACATGGTCGACGGTCAGGCCGCCGGCCGTGACGAGCGCCGGTGTCACGCCGCGCGGCCGCCGAGTAGCGGCGCACCGAGGCCGAGCGCGTCGCGCGCTTTGGTGACGTGATAACCGAAAAGATGCAGCGGCACGCAGTAGAGCAGCGGCGCGAGCTCGACGCGAACAGACGGAAGCGCCCAGACGTGATCTGCGATCCCGTCGAAGCCGGTTTCGCCTTCCGGGACGAGCACGATCGTATAGCCGCCAACCGCCTTGCCGACGATCGCGGTTTCGAGCGCGCGCTGGCGACTGGCCTCGTCGGGCACGATCAGGAAGAGCGGGTCGCCGGCCTTCTGGGTGCGGTAGTGGTGATATTCCTCCAGCGGGAAGGCAACGGCATGGATCGGCGCCAGTTCCTTGAGCTTGGCGGCGCCGAAAGCGGCGGGCGCCAGATGAGGCCCCGCTCCGGCGAGCAGAACCATGTCGGCACGCGCAAGCGTTTCGCCCAGCGCCGTCGCCCGCTCATAGAAGCCGCTGGAAACACGATCCATCAGCTCGGGCAAGGCAGCGAGATCGGCCGCCAGACCGCTCGCCCTGCCCTCGCCCAGCCCGCGTGCCTTGGCGATCTCGCTGGCCAGCGACAGCATCAGCGCCATGGCGGCCGTGCTGGATTGYGTGGGCCAGCCACCACGCGTGGCCTGGATCAGCAATGCGGCGGGAAACTCCTTCATCATCGCGGACGACGCCGTGTTCGTCAGCGCGACAGCATACCCGCCCTTGGCGATCGTCGCCTTGAGGCTCGCGCTGACAGGAGCCGTGTTGCCGCTGGAGGACAGGCCGATCACGAGCGTTCCGTCATCGATCATGTCGAGGCCGTACTGCTCGAGATCAAAGGCCTCGTAAGGTTCGCAGACGACGCCGAGCAGGCGCTCGAACGCCAGCCGCACGCCGATGCCGGCGATCCAGGAATCGCCACAGCCGACGATCACGACACGGGAGAGCTTGCGGCCGGCGAGATCGGCCGCGATCCGCAGCACCGTCTCGCGCGTGGTTTCGAGCGTGCGGCGCATCGCATCGCCCTGCGCCATCATCTCGCCGCGCGTCAGTTCGACCCGGCGGAAGCGCTCCGGATCGCCCGGCGCGTCCGAGGAGGATTCGCGCTTGATCGCTTTGTACTGCTGCATCAGATCAGCCATGTTCGTCGGGTCCCTCGGCAGCGCCGGGAGAAGCGGGGCAGCCGCTCTCCATCTCGTAATCTGACTTTCGATATTCTTCATTATATCGTAGAACGCAAGAGGAAACGAAAGGCCCATGGATCAGCATCCCTCGCCCGCTGAGTTGCCGCGCGGCAATTCCCTGCCACGCCATGAGCGGATCATCGCGATGCTCGCCGCGCGGGGGACCATCGAGGTCTCCGCCCTGGCCGAGGCGCTCGGAGTCTCGGCCGTCACCATTCGCGCCGATCTCGACGCCCTCGAAAAGCGACGCCTGATCCGCCGGATCCGCGGGGGCGCCATGGCCTTGCGGCCGGCACGGTTCGAGCGCCCGCTGGACCTGCCGAGCCAGAGTTTCTCGGAAGAAAAACAGCGCATCGGGGCACTTGCCGCCAGCATGGTCCGCGATGGCGAAACGATCATCCTCGACTCCGGCACCACCACACTGGCTCTGGCCCATAATCTTTCCGAGACGCTGACCGATGTGGTTGTCGTGACCAACGGGTTGGATATTGCCATCGCGTTGCGCTCCCATCCCGGCATTACCGTCATCGTCACCGGCGGGCGGGTAAAAACCGGGGGACGCAACCTGGAGAGTTACAGCCTGGTCTCGCCCTTCGGGACGACGCTGCTGCGCGAGATCAACGCGGATACCGCCTTCCTGTGCTGTGCAGGCATCGATGCCGAGCGCGGCTTCACCAATGGCAACTGGGACGAGGCCGAGGTGAAGAAAGCCATGATCAACTCGGCGAGGCGGGTCGTCGTCGTGGCCGATCACGCCAAGATCGGCCATGTCGGCAGCGCGCGGATCACCTCGCTCGACGCCGCCGAGGTGCTGATCACGGACAGCGGCGCACCCGCAGCCGACCTTCAGCGCCTGGAAGCGGCAGGCCTGCGCATTGCGGTGGCATGACGGCGCGATATTGAGCGCGGGCCGGTTAAGTTTTGTACTTGCGATATCTTTCGATGATGATCAAAATGAAAGTCAGCGGTCACTCACTCCGTCGCTTTGGCCGATACGCCATGAGCCGCGCCCAGGAGGCTTGCATGAAGACTGTGTCCAGACGCGATTTCCTCGCAGCCACGGCCGCCGCCACCGCCGCCATAACGAGCCCGACGGTCCTGCGGGCGCAGGCCCGTGAACTCGTCATGATCGGCTACGGCAGCGCGCAGGACGAACCGCTGAAGCGCGCCGGTGACATCCTCGCCAAGCGACATGCCGGGGTGAGCCTCCGCATCATCGGCGGCCTTTCGGCTGAGGCGATTGCCCAGATCAAGGCCGCCCGGGGAGCCTCGCCTTACGATTTTGCCGTGATGGGCTCGCCAGCCATCATCAATGCAGTCGACGAAGGGGTTCTGGAAAAGCTCGACATCGCCAAGGTGCCGAACGCCAAAAACCTCGATGATCGTTTCCCGTCCTACGCTTATGGCTGGGGCGTCCCGGTGAGCTTTGCCGGCATCGGCATCGCCTACAACAAGCAGATGGTGGCGAGCCCGCCGAAAACCTGGGCCGATCTCTGGAAGCCGGACTATGC
>NZ_JBFRDQ010000063.1:0-32847 GCF_052113865.1 Allobosea sp. TAB14
GCAGCAGGAAACAGGCCAGAGTGATGCCGAAGAGGACCGGCACCAGCTGGGCGAGACGCTTGACGATGTAGATCAGCATGGCGGTGCGTGAGGAAGGGCGCGGCAGCGCCCATCCGTCACTTCAGCTTGACGTCCTCGAGGCGGAAGTTCGAGGTCGGCAGCACCTCGAAGCCCTCGACATTGTTGCGATAAGCATAGGAGGTGCCCGGGTAGAACAGGAAGACCGAGGGTGCGCCGTCATGGGCGAGCTTGATGATCTCCTGGAACATCTTGCCCCGCTCCGGCCCGTCGGCCGTCACGCGCTCCTTCTCGTAGAGCTCGTTGACGCGCTCGTTCTTCCATTCGGTGTGATAGGCGTTGGCGCGCTCGGGATTGACGAGGAGGAAGCCGACGAGCTGGTCCGGATCGATCGTGTCACTCGTTGCATAGGCGACGGCCATCTCGTAGTCGCCGGATTTCGTCGTGGTCCAGTGCGTGCCGCCTTCGACGAGGCGGATATCGGCGGTGACGCCGATCTGCTTCAGCGCCGCCTGCAGGGCCTGGCCGAGCTGGCGATGCAGCGGGCGGCCGGAATCGACGAGGAGCGAGGTCTTGAAACCATCCTTGTAGCCGGCTTCCGTCAGCAAGGCCTTAGCTTTGGCGATGTCATGCGCGTAGGGCTTCAGGTCCGGATCGGCATAGGCCATCGGCGGCATCGGTGAGTTCGAGACCTTGCCCGTGCCGTAGAGCAGCGCCTTGAGCAATCCCTCTTTGTCGACGGCATAGTTCAAGGCCTGCCGGACGCGCAGGTCGTCGAAGGGCTTCTTCTTCGTATTCATCAGCACGAAATCCGTGCGGAAGACGTTGGCGACGGCCGTCTTGATCTTGCCGTCGCGTCCCAGTGCCTGGAGCTGGTTCAGCGGAATGTCGATCGCGGCATCGACCTCTCCCGCCTGCAGCTTGAGCACGCGGCTGTTGCCCTCAGGGATGACCATCAGCTCGGCGCCGTCGAGATCGGGCTTGCCGACCTGCCAGTAGTTCGCGTTCTTCTTGAGAGACAGGCCCTGTCCCTTGTTCCAGGCCGCGACGGTGAAGGGGCCGCTGCCGATCGGTTTGTCGAAGAACTTGTCGCCCGCCGCCTCGAAGGCCTTCTGCGGCAGGATCGCCGAGGAGAACAGGGCAAGGTTGTTGAGGAGCGGCGTGAACACCTTCTTGAGCTTGAGCACGACGGTGCGATCGTCCGGCGTGTCGATGGTCTCTATGCCGGAGAAGAAGCGCTTCCAGCTCGAGGCATCGCTGCCGGCGCGCTTCAGCGAGAAGGCGACATCGGCGGCCGTCACTGGAGTTCCATCGGAGAACTTCGCCTCGCGCAGCTTGAAGCTGTAGGTCATGCCGTCATCGCTGACCTTCCAGCTCTCGGCGAGGCCGGGCTCGAGCTTCGTGGCATCCTTACTGGGCCGCAGCAACGTGTCGAAGATCAGGAGCTGCGCGTAGATCGAAGCGTTGTCGCTGGTCGCGATCGGGTCGAGCGAGACGAGATCCTGAGTCTGCGCCAATCTGAGAATGCCCTTGGCGAAAGCTGCGGACGGCGCGGTCACGAGCGCCGGGGCGCCGATGGCAAGCGCCAGCGCGCCGGCCGAAATCATCGAGCGAAGCTTGGTCATACCGATCCCCTGATTCATTGGCCGCGCCACGGCGACGACTTGCATCCTTCCATGAGGGGATCTAGTCCTTCCAATGAAACATTCGGCAAGTTCATCGACCATTTGGAATAGTCATGAAGCTGGGCTCGTTGCGTGCGATCGATGCCTTCATCCGGCTCGGCGGAACGGGCGAGGCGGCGCAAGGCCTCGGCATCAGCCAATCGGCGGTGATCAAGACATTGCGCCAAGCCGAGGAAGAGCTCGATCTCAGCCTGGCCACGACCATCCAGGGCCGCTTGGTGCCGACTCCAGAGGCTCAGTCACTCGTCCGGCAGGCTCAGCCACTCTTCGGCGCGCTGAGGCGCGCCCATCATGAAGCGGACATGATCCGGGTTGGCATGGTCAATCGGCTGAGGGTGGCGACCGTTCCCGGCCTCGCCCACAGCATCCTGCCGCCGGCCATTACCCATACGCGGCGAGCGCTCGATGAATCCGCAGCGGTGGAGATCATGTTCGACCATGTGCGGGAGCATCTCGCCACGGGCGAGGCCGATCTGGGGATTTCCTACGGTCCCATGAGGGCGGACGACATCGCGGACGTGGCGCTGGGACAAAGCCCTCTAGTCTGCGTGCTCTCGCGCGATCATCACCTGGCCCGGCGAACGGAACTCAGCAGGGGCGACATCGAGGGCGAGCGCCTGATCAGCTATGGACCGGACGGCGTCAGCGCGTCCGACAGTTTTCAGGAGGCCCTGACGAGCGCAGGCCTGTCCGAGCGGGTCGCCATCACCGTTCGCCACACCGATACCGCCTGCCATCTCGCTCGCGAGCGCGTCGGCATCGCCCTGGTCGACGGGTTCGTCATCAGCAGCAATCTGGTTGAAGGCCTCGCCGCCCTGCCGCTGGAGCAAAGTCCTCTGGTGACGGCCTATGCCCATCATCGCCGGCACTCGCCTCTCGATCGCGCAGCCCGATTGCTCCTAGCGCAACTGCAGGAGCGATCCGGGCCATGAAGGCATTCACGCCCGCCCATGCCGCGGTCCTTCGTGCCGTTCATCGCTTCGGCACGACCGTCGAAGCGGCCCATCGGCTCCACCTCACGCAGTCGGCCATCAGCAAGATCATCGCGCGCAGCGAAGCCAGCCTTGGCGTCGCCGTCTTCGAGCGCAGGGAGGGGCGCCTGCTGCTGCGTCCCGAGGCCAGCGCCCTGATGACTGCGCTCGACTCGGTCGATCAGGAATGGCGTGAATTGCGCGCCGCCGCGACGCGGTTGCGGGCTGGCCGGGAAACGCCGCTGCGCATCGCCTCGACGCCGAGCATCGGCCACGGACTCATCGCCCGCGCCTTGCGCCGCCTGACGGACGAATATCCGCAAGCGCGCGTCGAGCTGATCATGGGCGACGCACCGACGGAGCTTTCCGCGGGAACGGCCGATATCGGCCTGATGTTCTCCCCGCGCGTGACCGACGACATCACGCTGACACCCCTGGCCGGCGGCGAGATCATCGCGCTGGTGCGAGAGGATGATCCTCTGGCGAAGCGGCGCGTCGTCAGCCTGCATGATCTGAAAGCACGGCGCATGATCTGCTTCGATCGCGAGAAGTCGCCGCTCGGCTGGCTGATTGCGCAGTGCTACGAGAAAGAGGGGCTCGAATATGCCCCGTTCATGACCGTTCCCTACAGCATTTCAGCCGCTCATCTTCTGGCGGAGCCTGGGGATGTGACGCTGATCGACAGCCTTCTGACGCAAGCGCAGCGTTTCGATGGGTTGGCTCAGCTCGATGAGGCGCAGTTCTCCGAAGGCAAAGGTCACGGCCCGAAGGCGAAACGGATCGCGCGATTGATCGCGACCGGCAGGACGGACATATGCGTCTCGCCCTCGAAGACCGCGAATTCCACCGGCTTTCCGTAACCGCGCAGGCGCTCCGCCATCTCCCGGGTCTCGTCCACCGTCCGCGCCTCCTCCAGACGCCCGCGCCGCTCGCTCTCGTCAGGGGCTCCGATCTGGAAGGGCGCAAGGGCCTGCTCGTATTCTCCGACGCCGAGGAAGACACGGACGGCTTCCGCCGGCGCGGCGGCGAAGCGCAACACATTGTGCTGTTCCCACCAGATCGCCGGGCTGATGGCGATCCAGTCGCGAAAGGCGGCGGGACGCGTGAACAGCGCGTAGAGGACAAAGAGTCCGCCGAAAGAATGGCCGAAAATGGCCTGATGCGCCGCATCGATGCGCGTCCGCGTCGCGACCAGCGGCTTCAGCTCCTCCTCGATGAAGGTCAGGAACGCCTCGGCGCCACCCGTGCGCACATCGGGCCCCCCCGCCGCGTGTGGCGGATAGATCTGGCCGGGTGGCGGGCCATAATCCCAGGAGCGGCGCACGCTGTCATAGGCGCCTTCGGTCGGATAGCCGATGCCGACGACGACGGCATCCCGGATGCCCGTGCCGAGCGGATAGGCCGCCTGGACGCGCAAGGCCTCCACCGCCGTGGCGATGACCGCATTGGCGTCGAGGAGATAGAGGACGGGCCAGCCCGAGGCCGGCAGCGTTCCCGGCGGAATCCGCAGGAAGATCCGGTAAGGCGCGCCCCCTGCCTGCGGCGTGAGATCGAACCGGACGGTCTCGGGAACCGGCAAAACCGCATCCATGGTCATTTCCTCGCGAGCAGGGCGATGAGGACCGGGCCGCCGATCAGCGTCGCGATCAGCCCGGCCGGCATTTGCCAGGGAAAGGCGGCGACGCGGCCGAGCCAATCCGCCGCCACCATCACGAGAGCCCCGGCGAGAGCCGAGGCCGCGAGCTGCGATGCGGCACGCTGGAGACCGAGCAGCCTGGCGAGATGCGGTGTCATCAGGCCGACGAAGGTCAAAGGACCGATGACGAGCGTCCCGGCCGCCGTCAGCGCCGCGCTCAGCAGCAGCAGGAAAAGCCTGACGAGAGGCAGCGTCAGACCCAGCGATCGGCCAGCCGCATCGCCGAGACCGACGAGTTCGAGCCAGCGCAGCAGCAACGGCACCGATGCGAGGAGGAGGATGGCCGTCGCGGCGGCCCAGACCATCTGCACCTCGTCCACGGCATAGGTCGAGCCGGTCATCCAGCTCATCAGCAGCATGGCGCGGGGATCGCCCCCGGCCAGCAGGGCGCCGACGACCGCATCGAGCATGGCGCCGAGCGCGATGCCGGCGAGCAGAATCCGCTCCGGCGAGAAGCCCGTTTTGCGACCGAGCACGAGGATGAGCCCGAGGATCGCGGCCGCACCGGCCGTCGCCGCGAATAATTGCTGGTGGCGACCGACAGCGGGCAGGACGAACAGCGCCACGATCAGGCCGAAGGCGGCTCCGGAACTGATTCCGAGGACCTCGGGGCTCGCCATCGGATTGCGCAGAAGGCGCTGGAGGATCGCTCCGGCCACACCGAGCATGGCGCCCGCAGCAAGGGCCGCGACGACCCCGGGAAAGCGCCACGGCAGCAGCGCCGCCAACCCATCTCCCCACGCGAAGGACCAGCCGCCCGACGGGGTGCGTCCAAATGTCAAAGCGAGGGCCAGGACAGCGGTCAGGGCCAGGCCGAGCCCGGCCAGCACGAGGGCAGCGCTGCGGGCTCGCGGCTCGCTTCGCGGAGCGTTGCTGGCCTGCGCGAATGTCGTGCGCAGCCGCGGCAGCATCCAGAGCAGCACCGGCGCTCCGAACAGGGCCGTGATCGCACCGGTCGGCAAGGTGGTGCCGGCACCGAGCTGGAGAACCGCCTGGTCGGTCAGCCAGAGCAGGGCAGCGCCGATGATCGGCGCCCAGAGCATCTGCTGGTCGATCCGCCGCGCACCGCCGAGCCGCGCGAGCGCCGGCGCGATCAGGCCGATGAAGCCGATGACCCCGACGAGACTGACCACGACGGTGCTGAGAGCAACCGCGACGCCAAGCGCGCCGAGCCGCGCGAACAGCAGCGACAGGCCGAGGCCGCGCACGCCGTCATCGTTCAGCGCCAGCAGGGCAAGAGGCCGGAGCAGCAACACCGCCAGCCCGGCCAGGACGACGAGGCGCAAGGCCAGCGCCAGCGCGACATCCCAGCCCTGCTGTGCCAGCGAGCCGTTGCCCCACAGGAAGAGCCCCTGCAGATCATGCTCCTTGAACAGCAGCAGCAATGCCGACAGCGCGCCACAATAGAGGCCGAGCACCAGCCCGCCCAGCACCAGCGCCAGCGGCGAGAGCCCGCGGCGCCAGGCCAGCGCGATCGTCGCCGCCATCGCCAGCGCGCCCCCGGCGAAGGCGATGCCGTCTCGCCCGACGGAGGAGAGCAGCGGCGCGCCCATCACCGTCGCGAGGCCGAGCGCCAGCTTGGCGCCGGCGGCGACGCCCAGCGTCATCGGGCTCGCCAACGGGTTGCGCAGCACCTGCTGGAAGATGGTGCCGGCGAGCCCCAGCGCCGCGCCGCAGAGCAGGCTGACCGCCATCCGCGGCAGCAGCGATTGCTGCAGGACCAGGATGTTGATGTCACCGCCGGCATCGGCCTTGAGCAAGGCCGGCCATTGCGGCGGCGGCAGGCGGACCGCCAGCGTCCAAAGCGACAGGGCGAAGGCGGCAGTGAGCAGCGGCAGCGCCAGCCGCCAGGGGCGCATCGGCGAGGAATCGGCGGAGATCATCGTTCAGCCGCGCTCCGCGAGGAGATCGCCGACGAGCCGCGCGAAGCGCAGGGCCGAGGGCACGCAGCCGAACATCAGCACCGGCGGCAAGCCATGGACGCGGCCGCTGCGAACGAAGGACAGCGACCGCCAGATCGGATTGCGCGCCAGGGAAGGCAGGACCGCGGGAGGAACGGGATCGAAATAGACCAGCAGGGCGTCCTTCCCTGTCTGGAGCGCCTCGATCCCGACCGTGGCGAAACCCCAGTCATTCGTCGGGCCCAGCCAGGCATTGGCAAGGCCGATGCGGTGGAGCGTGTCATCGAACAGGCTCTTGGCGCCATAGACGCGCACATGGCGCTCGTCCATGAAGTTAACGAGATAGACCGGCGGCAGCGCGCGGTCGGCGAGCCTGTCGCGGATCTGCTCGAAGCAGCCATCCGCTTCCGCGAGGAAGCGCACCGCGGCGGCTGGGTCCCCGATCATCTCGCCGAGCCGGCGCGCCGCCGCCCCGGCCAGCGCGAGGGGACGGCCTTCCGGCGCGTAGATCGGCAGCGAGATGACCGGCGCGATCCGCTCCAGCCGGTGATGGATTCCGGCGAGGTAGGGCGTGCTCAGGATGGCATCGGGCCGCAGCACCTGCAGCACTTCGAGATTGGGCTCGCGGCTGGCGCCCAGATTGACGGTATCGGCCGGCAAGGCCGGCTCGACGACCCACCGGTTCCAATCCTGGGTCGCGACCAGCGCGACCGGCGGACAGCCGAGGCGGATCAGCGTCTCGGCGAGCCCATAGTCCAGCGACGCCAGCCGGCGATCGGGCGGGGCTGCGCGAACGGCCGGCGAGAATACCGCCGACGCGCCGGCCAGCAGCAGCGAGCGCCGGTCGAGCGACACCACCCTGCCCTCACCAGCGATAGGTCAAGGTGCCGATGACCGTGCGCCCCTGGCTCAGATAGCAATAGCCGGCATTGCAGACGCTGACCTGCTTGTCGGTGATGTTGTTGGCGGCGACGGAGGCGCTCAGCCCCGCGAGCTGCCGGTTCGCCTTGCCGAAATCGTAACGGAGCACCGCGTCGAACAGGGTGTAGGCATCGTTCTTCGCCGTATTGTCGTTGGCGGTCCAGGTCTCGCCGACATAGCGGACGCCGACGCCGGCGCCCAGGCCGGCGAACGGACCGGCCTGCAGATTATAGTTCAGCCAGAGCGAGGCCGTATGCCGGGGCGTCACGGCCGGCGTGCGGCCATATTCGCTGGCCACCGTCGTCCTGGTGATCTCGGCGTCCGAGAATGTGTAGGAGGCCGCGAGATCGAGCCCTTCGAACAGGCGCGCCTTTCCTTCCAGCTCGACGCCCCGCACCGTCACCTCGCCGACCGAAACGTAATAGGGCAGCCCGGCGACATAGCCGCCGAGCTTCGGCGCATTCTTTTCCTTGAGCTGGTAGGCCGAGGCGGTGAGCGAGATCGCGCCATTGGCGGGCTGGTACTTCAGCCCCGCCTCGATCTGCTCGCCCTCGGACGGCTCGAGCACCGCGCCGTTGGCGCCCTGGCTCGTGACCGGCTGGAACGAGGTCGCATAGCTGACATAGGGCGCCAGGCCGTTGTCGAAGAGATAGAGCAGGCCGGCACTGTAGGTGAAGGCGTCGTTCCGGTTGGCCGCCGTCACCGTGTTCGCGATCTGATTGCTCTCGTTGCGGTCGGTCCAGTCCTTGCGGGCGCTGAGGGCGATGCGCCAGTTGCCGAGGCTGATCTGGTCCTGGACGTAGAGGCCGAGCTGTTCGAGCTGCGAGCGCGTCCGGATCGTATAGGCCGGCGTCGGCCCCGAGAAGCCGTAGACCGGGTTCGCGATATCGAACCGGTAGGCCGGAAGCGTGGGACCGAAGCCCAGGCCGAAATGCCAGAGATTATAGTCGTAGTTCAGGCCCAGCAGCAGCTTGTGGGCGGCCGGCCCCGTGCGGAAATTCGCCTCGAGATTGTTGTCGATCTGGAAGCTCGTCAGCCTATCGCCCACCGAAACCGCGCCGCGGTCGTAGATCGTCGTCGTGGCATTGGCGAAGCTGCCGCTCAAATAGCGCGACTCGGCCTCGATCTGACTGTAGCGGGCCTTCTGGCGGAAGGTCAGGATGTCGTTGAACTTGTGTTCGAACTCATAGCCGATCTGGCCCTGCTTCTGCTTGAGATGGTCGTAATGCGGATCGCTGCCGCGCAGCTTCAGCACCTGGCCGTTCCGGTTGATCCCCGCGGCGCTCGCATCGGTCTCGTCCTGTTGGTAGAGCGCTGAGAGGGTCAGCGAGGTCGCCCCATTCGGCCGCCAGGTGAAGGACGGCGCGATCATGAAGCGCTGGTCGGCGATGTCGAAATTGGTGTCGCCGAGGCGCCCGAGCCCGACGACGCGGTAAAGCATGGTCTTCTCGGGATCGATGGGCCCACCGAAATCGAAGGCCGTCTGGGCACGGCCGAAGGTGCCGATCTGCGCCTGGACTTCGCGGAAGGTGTAGTCCGTCGGCAGCTTCGAGCGCCGGTCGACAAGGCCGCCGGGCACGCTCTGGCCGTAGAGCACCGCGGCCGGGCCCTTGATCACCTCGATGCGTTCGAGCTGGTAGGGCTCGGTGCGGAAGGTGGTAAAGCCGGCCGGGAACTGCTTCAGCCCGTCACGGAAGTCGCCCAGCGTGGTCATCGGGAAGCCGCGGACATAGATCTGGTCGAAACGAGGGTCGAAGCCATAGGCGCCCGTCGTCACGCCGGCGGTGTAGCGCAGCGCTTCCGGCACCGTGGTCGCGCCGCGATCGTCCATTTCCTGCCGGGTCACGACGCTGATCGAACGTGGCGTCTCGATCAGAGGCGTCGATGTCTTCGTCCCCGCCGTGCTGCTGCGCGCGACATAGCCGGTCGTCTCGCCCTGCCCCTGGACCTCGACCGTATCGAGCGCGATCGTCCCCTCCGGCACGGCCGGGGTTGCTCCGCCCGAGGCCCAGGCGATCGTCACGCTGGCGGGCCCCGAGAAGCGATAGCTCAGCCCCGTCCCCGCCAGCAGCCGCGACAGGCCCTGCTGGATGCTGTGGCGACCGGAGAGGCCGGGGCTGGAACGCCCGCGCGCAACGTCTCCGCTATAGACGAGCTGGATCTGCGCTGCGTCGGCGAAGCGGTTCAGCGCGGCCGCCAGCGAGCCCGGCGGGATCGCGAAGGTGCGGATCTGCGCGCTCTCGGACGGCCGGGCCTGCGCGAATGACGGCGACGATGCGGCAGCCGCCAGCACGGCCGCGACGCTCGCGCTCCACATCAGCGCGGCGATCCGCCCCTTCTTCGACCCAGCCATTCCGCTCTCCGCTTCGACATCCGGCGGGCCCCTCGAGGCCCCTCTGCCGCTATGACGAAGGCGTTCGCGAAATGAGGAGGTCGATCGCCGAATTTTTTCAGCGATGGAGCAGAACGAGATAATCCGTCAGGCGCGTCGAGCGCAGGCCGAGCGATGTCTGCACCAGATCGAGGGCATGGAGCGGGTCCCTCGTCTCGAAAACCCCGTTGACGCGCTGGCGGCGGATCCCCGGGTCGACGATGCGGATGTAACCGCGGTGGTAGCGGTTGAGCTCGTCGATGACCTCGCCCAGCGGCTTGTCGATGAAGATCAGCTTGCCCCGGCGCCAGGCCGTCCGCGCATCGGCATCGACGGTCTCGATCGCATCGAGCTTCGTGGACGAGAACCGCACGCTCTGCCCGGATGCGAGGGTGGCGGCTTGTCCCGCCTCCACGCCCGGCTCGACCGCGACGCGGCTCTCCAGCACGGTGACCACGGTCTCATTCGCGTCCTGCCGCACCGAAAATACGGTGCCGCGTGCCGTCGCACTGCCCGAAGCCGTCTCGACCACGAAGGGGCGTCCCGGATCCTTCGCGACCGTGAACAGCGCCTCGCCACCGACGATCCGGATGCGGCGCTCGCGCCCGTCATACCGGATCTGGATGGCCGTATCGGTGTTGAGATCCACCCGCGAGCCATCGGCCAGGACGATCTCCTCGGTCTCCCCGACGCCGGTGGCGGCATCGGCACCGAGATGGCGCCACCAGGAACTGTTCAGGACGGCGAGCGCGAGCATCGCCGCGAGAGCCGCGCCCGGCACCGCATGGCGCAGATAGCGGCGCGCCGACTGCATGGAAGGGCGCTCGATCCGCGAAAGGGCCGACCAGGTTCCCGCGATGTCCGCATAGGCCGAGCGGTGGCCCGGCTCCGACAGCCAGCGCTGGAATTCCGCCTCTGCTTCCGGCGCCAGCGGACCGGCATCGCGACGAAAATACCAGGCCGCCGCCTCGCTTCTGATTGTCTCGTCGGCGTCCGCCATTCGGCTCGTCCTGCCTCGCCCGCTCCCTGCACCCTGTCCATGAGACGTCGGGCTGCGGAAAAACAGGAGCTTAGAGCATTTTCAAGCGCGGCGGTCACGGGCTCGCGCGGATAAAATGCGATAAAACAAGGGGATAGCGAACTTTCGCGATTTGAGAAAACGCGGAAACGCTCCCAAGGCGGAATGTCGTTTCCGGTCAATCGTGCTCGCGCAGGCGTCGGGCGCAATGCAGGGCGGCGGCGCGCAGATGCTTCTCGACCATGTTGCGCGAGATGCCCATCCGCCGTGCAATCTCATCCTGCGTAAGCTCGTCGAAACGCCGCAGGACGAAGCACTCGCGACAACGCGGCGGCAATTCCTCGACAGCCCGCGAAAGGATTGCCAGGCGCTCCCGCCAGATCAATGCGCTTTCGGCATCGGCGGAACCATCGACCGGCTCGATCTCGCCCAACGGCTCGCAAGCCTGTCGCCCGCGCCGGCGCTGGTGGTCGACGACGAGATTGGCGAGAATCCGATAAAGAAAGGCGCGCGGGCTGACGATCGACTGCGTCCGGGCGTTGGCATAGCGCAGGCAGGCTTCCTGCACGAGATCGTCCGCCACATGCTCGCCGCCGAGCTTGCGGCGCGCGAAGCGCAGAAGCTCGCCGTAGCAGGCCTCGATCAGCCGGGACGCGGGCGTGGAAGCGGCCGAACTCATGAATCCCGATTGCACGATCAACAGCACGAGTGATGTTCCGCTGCATAGGGCATCGAAATTAAAGCTGCAATATCAATGTTTTATATCGATTCTAGACTACTGACGGCGATGGCAGGCGACGCTCCCGCCCGAAACGGACGATCATCCGCACCGTCGCGATGACGGCGATCGCGGAAATCGCGGTAGCGATGGCGAACAGCCAGCCATAGCCCAGCGCGTCCGCCAGTCTGCCCGCCAGCATCGAGCCGGCGAGATAGACCAGGAGCTGCGCGCAGGAGAGGATGGTGAAATCGGTGCCTGGCTGCTCGGAGGTCGTCACCGACATGAACAGCGAATAAAGCGCGACGATCTCCATATAGCGGATCAGCGTCTGGAAACCGGCGGCGCCGAAGAGCGGCCAGGCTCCAACGACGACGCCGAACGCATGCGCCGTGAACAGCAGGAAGCACAGCGTCCGCATGCCGCCGAGCAAAGCGAGCACGACGGAGAGCCCGTGTCGCTTGACCATCCAGGCTGCCAGAGCCGAGCCGGCGAGCCCCGCCGTTGTCGCCGAAAGCCCGGAGAGATAGCCGATCTGGTCGAGCGGAATGCCGGCATCGACGAGATAGGCCCCCTCCATCGCCTTCACCAGCCCTTCGCTCGCGCGGTAGATCAGCGCGATCCAGAGGATCTGGCGCGCCTCGGGGCGCTTCAGGAAAGCGCGGATCGACGGTCGCGCGACGGCCTGCCCGGCCACGGGATCGTCCTCGCGCATCATCGCCGCGGCGACGAGCGGCAAGAGCGAGACCGCCGCGATGGTCACGAGCATCCCGGTCCAGCCGACATGGTGGTAGAGCACCAGCCCCAGCGTGCCGCCGATCACCACGCCGAAGGCGACCGAGCCGCCCTGGATGGCATTGCCGATCGGCCGATCCGCTTCCGGCAGATACTTTGCCGCATAACCATCCGTCGCGATATCCTGCGTCGAGATCAGCACGGAGGCGACGAAGCCGATCGCGACGATGGCGCTGACCTGCGTGGGCCCCACCGCGATCAGGGCCAGGATGGCGAGGATCGTCAGGCTTTGCGTGATGAAGACCCAGCCGGCCCGATGCGCCCGCGCGAAGGGGCGGATGCGGTCGATCCAGGGCGCCCAGAGGAACTTGATCACCAGCGGCAGCAGCAGGATGCTCATGGAGCCGATGGCGGTGCGCGAGACGCCGAGCTCGCGCATGATCGGCGGCAGCGCCGCGACGAAGAGATAGGACGGGATCGCCTGGGCCAGATAAAGCCCGCCGAGCACGGCGAAGAGGCGATAGCGGCCGCCCCTCGGTGCCGCATCGCTCTCCGCTGCCGCCGTTCCCGACTCGCCGGCCTGCGAGAGCGCCCGCCCGCCGCCGAAGATCGTGAGCAGCGTATAGGGCTCTTCGCGTTCGCCGATCGCGTGCAGCGCGTCGAGATAGGCGCGCTCGTCCCCCGCTCCATAGGGCGGCACGAAGCGCAGCGTCACCACCGCATCGGCGTCGATATCGAGGCTGACCATCGGCGCGCAGCCTCAAAAGGTCTTGCGGAAGCCGAGCGTGACGGTCCGGCCCCAGCTATAATTCGCCAGATTGCGGACCGAGGTCGCGGTCGGGTTCTGGTAGTTCCGGTCGAACAGGTTGTTCACCGCGACATAGGCCTCGCCCTCCCAGATCGGAGCGGTCAGCGCGGCATTCATCGTCGCCGCGCCCTTCAGCTTGTAGCGCGTGCCGCGCAGGTCGATGGCGACGTCGCGGTCCGAGAAGGCCTCGCCCTCGACCCTGAGCTGCATGCCGTTCACGAAGCGATAGCTGCCATAGAGCATGCCGCGCCAGGGCGAGCCGATGCGGTTGTTCGGCAGGTTGCTGTCGAGCTTGCCGTCGCCATTGGTGTCGTAGCGACCCTCGCGATAGGAGATCACCGTGCCCATCGTGAAGGCATCGGTGACGGTGACGTCGCCGGTCGCCTCGACGCCCCAGATCCGCTCCTTCTGCTGCGACATGGTGTTGGTGACGGAATCGAAGGTGACGCCGTCGTCGGAGGTGCTGATGAAGCCGGTCAACGAGCCCTTGAAGCGCTCATAGCTGCCGCGAATGCCGAGTTCGTAATTGTTCACGATCTGCGCCTTGGGCGCGATCGCGGCATAGCTGATCGTCTGCCGGCTGGCGGGCAGGCAGTTCGGCGCCTGCAACGGGCAGGCATAGAGCGTCGAGACGCCGGCGCGCCGCGTGAAGGCGCCGACATCGGGCAGCGCGAAGCCCTGCGAGAAGCCGCCGAAGATCTCGCTGGTCTCCGAGAGCTTGATCGTCGCGCCGATATTGGCGGTGAGCGCCGAATAGTCGAAATCGCCGCCGGTCACCTTGAGCGCAGGCAGGACGAAGGCCTGGTAGCCCTGAGCATTATTGGCAGCGACGGCGGCATAGGCGGCCGGGCGCGTATAGTCGCTGACCGAGAGCGAAAAATGCTCGTAGCGCAGGCCGCCGCGCAGCACGATACGCTCGCCGACCGGGATCTGGAGCTGGCCGAAGCCCGCCGCGGTCGTCTGCTTCAGCGGGGTGAAGACATCCTGCCCGCTGGTCAGCGTCTGCCAAGTCTTCTCCTGGATGAGGTCCCCGCCCCAGGTGAATTTCGCGCCTGGCAGGAGTCGGTCGAGCGGCGTGTCGATGGTGACGTTCACACCGCCGCGCTGCGAATGGAGCGTCGTCTGGTTGTCCGGGCTCGTCGGCGAGAGCGGGTTGAAGGAATAGTAGACCTGGGTGTTGTACGGATACGAGAAGGTCGAGAAATTGAAGCGCTTCTTGATGTCGTTGTAGTAGCCGAGCACGCTGAGCTTGCCGAGCGCGAAATCATCGTCGCTATAGCGCAGCGAGACGGTCTTCGTATCCTCCAGCACGCTCTGGCCGGCATAGGGCTTGGTCAGGTCCGGCCGCGCGAAGGGCGGGGCGTAGTTCGTCAGATATTTCGGGTCCTGGTCGAAGCCGATCCAGGAGGCGTTGAGTTCGACGCGCTTGCCCCCGGCGAAGTCGTAGCCGAGCTTGGCGAGCAGGTTGCCGGCCTTGTAGCGATCGCCACCGCCCTGCCCGAGCAGCCCGTCCGAGGGCAGTTCCCGCCCGGCGCCGTCATAGGTCCGGCCCGCCCCGCGGATCTGGCCTGAGAACAGGTAATCCACCCCTTCCGGCACCTTGCCCGAGACCGTCACCGAGGCTTCCGGCGCCAGCGAGCGGCCGATGTTCTGGGTGAAGGCGCGGATCGCCGTGTTGACCGTCACCCGCGGCTTGCCCTCGGCCGCCTTCCTGGTGATGAAGTTGACTGTGCCTCCGGTCGCCCCCGCGCCATAGAGGCTGGAGGCGCCGGCGACGACCTCGATGCGCTCGACCGTGTTGAGATCGATCAGCGAGAGGATGCGCGAGACGTCGCGCAGCGGCGTGTTCATCGGCACGCCGTCGATCATCACCAGCAGATCGCGGCCGCGATAGTTCTCCGAGGCGCTGGAGACCGTCTGCGTCGACATCGAATAGCCCGGCACCAGCTTGCCGAGCACAGCGGCGGCGTTCGGGCTGAACTGAAGCTGATCCTCGATCGCCTTGCGCTCGATCACCTGGATCGATTGCGGGGTCTCGGCCGTGCTGCGCTCGGCACGGGCAGCCGTCACCGTGATGGTGTCGAGATCGATCGTGGCCGGCGGCGGCGCCTGCTGTGCGAAGGCAGGCGATGCGACACAGAGCGCCAGGAGGCTGCTGGCAAGGGGAGCGAACTTGAACATCTCGGCACCTGTCGGTGAAGGTTCTCGGATCTGCGCCGCCGGGCAGCGCCATGAATCCGAAGTTGATCTAGTCTTCTGCGTGAACTCTGCCGGCTGTTTAGAAATAGAATAAACTGTGAAATCGCATCCTTATCACCGTCCATTCCGCGTAAGCGTGCAGCGATTGATCGAATGCTCTATCTTCCGCTACAGGATTTAATCTTGGACCTGTGCGAACGCCGTATAGGACGGAAGCGAACTGAAGCATCGAAGACGATGGATGTAGTCGCCACGACACAGCCCGAAGCCGCGGATGCCGGCGCCGGCGATGCCTTTTCACCGTTCTGGCTGATGTCGGACAGCATCGCGGAGGCAGAGGCGCGCGCGATCGCGCACAAGATTCTCGGGCGCGTTCTCGGGCGCCGCGATCTCCGCACCGAGCCGGCGCTGCCTTTCGGCGCGCGCTGCGTCCTGACCACCCGGCCGGATATCGGCCTGATGTCCTGTTTCGAGCCGGCGGCCCGCTGGCTTTGGCCCGTCGCAGGCGCTGTCGATCTACCGCGCTATGTGCTGGTCAGGCCGGCCGATGGCCGGGCCGTGATCGAGCAAGGCGAGCGCCGGCTGTCATTGCGTGCCCGCGAAGCGGCCATTCTCGACCTCGCCTGCGAGACGCGCTTCCGCCTGCCGCAGCTCGGGCGGATCGACCTCATCGCGCTCGACACCGGGCGGTTGCCCGCCCTGGCCTCGGCCGATGCGGCCGCGTTGATGCGCCCGATTCCGCGCGGCAATCGCGGCCTGCAGGTTCTCGCGCATTACGGTGCGTTGCTGCTGCGCGGATTGTTCCCGCTGAACTCGGCCGCGCTCCGGGATCTCGCGATCGGGCATATCCATGACCTGGTCGATGTCATGATGACGGATAGCAGCCCGCCCGGCACGCCCGCCACGGCGGACAAGCGGGCGGGACGGCTGATGGCGATCAAGGCGGATATCGAGGTCAGGCTGGAACGGCGCGACCTGAGCCTCGAGATGATCGCGGGACTTCACGGCGTGACGCCCCGCGCCATCCAGAAGTCCTTCGAGGCCGAAGGCAGGGCCTTCTCGGAATATGTTCTCGAACGCAGGCTGGAGCGCGCCTGGCTCAGGCTGGTCGCGGCGGACGAAGCCCGGCTCTCGATCAGCGGCGTCGCCTTCGAGGTCGGCTTCGGCGACCTGTCCTATTTCAACCGCAGCTTCCGCAAACGCTTCGGCTGCTCGCCATCGCAGGCGAAGGCTGGTGCGGCGCAGAGCGAGGTTCCGTAGCGAGGGCGCCAACGAGCGATGGCCCCAGTGGTCATCGCGGGCTTGACCGCGATCCATACCGGAGCGCTGCCGAAACGAGGCGCGGGCACGCCGTTGGGCGGCCTGCGTCCGTCTTGTCTCTCTCACATTTTGAATCCCGAGCGAGTATCGAGCGAGCCCGCTTCCTTTCGTCATGAGCAAAATCCGTCGACATCAAGAAACCGTGGAACGAATGCTTCATTCGATTGTATTTAGAGCAATTACAAACAAGAGAATTGCTTTGCGGAACTGTGACCGCCTGTGTTAGCGCGGGGCCGTCTTCACTGATGGATCCCCTCCCATGGCCGCTTCCCGCTGGTTCCGCCGCCTGACTTCGGCGCTCACGCTCGGCATGGCGCTCCTCGGTGCTGCCGCGGCCTGGGCGGAGACCATCGAGGTCACCGATCTCGCCGGCCGCGTCGTCAAGGTGACGCGCGACCCGCAGAAGATCGTCCTCAGCGAAGGCCGCCAGCTCTACACGTTGGCGATGCTCGACCGCGACGATCCGTTCAAGCGCGTCGTCGGCTGGGGCAACGACCTGATCGCCAACGATCCGGGCGCCTGGGCGAAATATCTGGCCAAGTTCCCCAAGGCCAAGGACGTGGCCGATATGGGCAACCCCTACGCGTCCGATGTCAGCATGGAGAAGATCGCCGCGCTCGGCACCGAGGTCTACATCCTCGACCTCTCCAACTATTTCAAGGCGCAGGAGACTGGCTTGCTGGGCAAGCTCGAGAAGGCTGGCATCGCCACGATCTTCGTCGATTTCCGCCAGGACCCGACCCAGAACGTGCTGCCGAGCGTCCAGTTGCTGGGCCGCGTGCTCGGCCGCGAGAAGGAGGCGAACGCCTTCGCCGACTACTTCCTGCAGCAGACCCGGCGCATCTATGCCCGCGTCGGCGCTGTTCCCGACAAGAAGAAGCCGCTGGTCTTCATCGAGCGCGCCGCCGGCCTGCTGCCCTGCTGCGCCACCTTCGGCGCCCTCAATTTCGGCCGCTTCATCGAGGAGGCCGGCGGGCGCAACTGGGGCAGCCAGTTCTTCACCGGCTTCCAGGGCGATGCGGCGCAGGAGAAGGTCCTTTCGGACAACCCCGACATCTACTTCCTGACCGGCGCCAACTGGTACGGCAGCAATCCGGGCAGCAGCGCCGTCAGCCTCGGCTATGACGCCACGCCCGAGAAGGTCCAGAAGGAGATCTCGGCCCTGATGAACCGGCCGGGCTTCCAGCAGCTCAAGGCCGTGCAGGGCAAGAAGGTGATGGCCTTCTACCACCAGTTCTACGATGCGCCCTATTACTTCGTCGCCGAGCTCGCCATGGCGAAGGAATTCTATCCCGATCTGTTCAAGGACGTCGATCCGGAAGCGGTGTTCAAGGAATTCCACGAGAAATTCCTGCCGATCTCCTATTCCGGCCTGTTCTGGGCGAAGCTGCAGTGAAGAGGTAAGCGGCGATGGCCGCCGTCATGCCCGCCACAGTGCCTGCCGCCGCGGATTATCGCAGGCGCAATGCGCGCCGCCTGCAGCTCGTCCTGTTCGGGTTGCTGGCGCTGACCTTCGCGCTGGCGCTCGACGTCTCGATCGGCCCGGGCAATCTGCCGCTCGCCGACGTGCTGCGGACATTGCTCGACCCGCAATCGGTGACGCCACGCCTCTCCGTCATCGTCTGGGATCTGCGCCTGCCGATCGCGCTGATGGCGCTCGCCGTCGGCGCCATGCTGGGCCTGAGCGGCGCCGGCATGCAGACGATCCTCTCCAACCCGCTGGCCGACCCGTTCACGCTCGGCGTCTCCGCAGCCGCCACCGTCGGCGCCTCCGTCGCGATCGTCTTCGGCTGGAGCATCGTGCCGGGCGCCGGCCCCTTCATCGTGACGGCGAACGCCTTCGTCTTCGCGCTCGGGGCCTCGCTCATCCTGTTCTTCATGACCAAGCTGCGCGGCGTCAGCGCCGAGACCATGATCCTGGTCGGCATCGCCCTGCTCTTCACCTGCAACGCCATCACCGCCCTGCTGCAATATCGCTCGAACGAGGTGCAGCTCACCCAGATCGTGTTCTGGTCCCTGGGCAGCCTCGCCCGCGCGACCTGGACCAAGGTCGGCGTCGCCGCGCTGCTGATCGCGCTCGCCCTGCCCTTTTTTCTGATGCGCGGCTGGGCGCTGACCGCGCTCCGGCTCGGCGACGAGCGAGCCGAGAGCCTCGGCATCCGCGTCGATCGCTTACGCCTGGAAATCCTGATCGCCACCTCGCTGCTCGCGGCGGTTTCCGTCTCCTTCGTCGGCGGCATCGGCTTCATCGGGCTCGTCGGCCCTCACATCGCCCGGCTCCTGGTCGGCGAGGATCAGCGCTTCTTCCTGCCGGTCGCGACGCTGGCGAGCGCCACCCTGCTTTCGCTCGCGTCCAGCCTCTCGAAGGCGATCACGCCCGGCGTCATCTATCCGATCGGCATCATCACGGCGCTGATCGGCGTGCCCTTCTTCTTCAGCCTGGTCATGTCGATCCGCAGCAGGGGAGCCTGAGCATGGCGCTTGCGATCCGCGATCTCTCCTTCCGCTACGGCGCGGTGCCCGTGCTGGAGCGGCTTTCCACCGGCGCATTGCCGCGCGGCGAGCTCACGGCGCTGGTCGGCCCCAACGGCGCCGGCAAGTCGACGCTGTTCCGCTGCGCCGCCGGGCTGCTCAAGCCCCAGCTCGGTTCCGCCACCCTCGACGGCGCCGATCTCGCCCCTCTGACGAGCCGTGAGCGGGCGCGCAAGATCTTCTACCTGTCGCAGGATACGCAGGCGCGCGTCGCACTCTCGGTCTTCGACATCATCCTGCTCGCCCGCAAGAGCCTGCATCGCGGCTTCGCGCTGGCAGCTTCCGCGGACGACATGCGCGCGGTCGAGGCGGTGATCGCCGAGCTCGGCCTGGGCCCCTTCGCCTCGCGCGATATCGGCACGCTCTCCGGCGGCCAGCGCCAGCTCGCCGCCATCGGCCAGGCGCTGGTGCGCGAGCCCGACGTGCTGCTGCTCGACGAGCCGACCAGCGCGCTCGACGTGCGCCGCCAGCTCGACGTGATGGCGACGATCCGCGAGGCGACGCGCCGGCGCCATATCGTCACGATCACCGCCATCCACGACCTCTCTCTGGCGGCGCGCTTCGCCGACCGGGTGCTGGTCATGAATGAGGGGCGCATCGCACAGGCCGGCCCCCCGGCCGAGGTGCTTGCCCACTCCGCCGTTTCCGAGACATATGCGGTCGGCGTGCATCTCGAACGCTCGGCACGCGGCACGCTTCTGGTCGAGCCCTATATCCAGGTCGATTGAGCCATGTCAGCCCCCACCCCGCAGGACAATTTCTCCCTCAAGGAAGAGATCCGGGCCTATTGGTCGGCGCGGGCCGAGAGCTTCGACCTCTCCTACGGCCATGCGATCAAGTCAGACCGTGAGCTTGCCGCCTTCCAGCGCCTGATCCGCGATTCCTTCGGATCCGCGCCGCTCGACGTGCTCGACCTCGCCTGCGGCACCGGCGAGATCACGCGCGCCTTGCTGTCGCTCGGCCACCGCGTCACGGCGCTCGATTTCTCCGAGGCGATGATCGCGCGCGCCCGCGCCAAGCACGGCAATGCCGCGCGCATCCTGCTCGGCGACGCCGAAAGGCTGCTCGACGACGAGGCGAGCTATGACGCGCTGATCACGCGTCATCTCGTCTGGACGCTGACCGATCCCGAGGCCGCCTTCGCCGAATGGTTCCGCGTGCTGAAGCCCGGCGGCCGGCTCCTGGTCATCGACGGCGACTGGGTCAACCGCACCCGCTGGCAGGCTCTCGTCAACCGCTTCGGCACCTGGCTGCGCGAGCGTCGCGGCGCGGCCGTGCACCAGATCGACGCCGACACTCACGCCTCGATCACCAGCCGCTTCTATTTCAGGGACGGACTCGGACGGGAGCGTCTGGAAGCCATGCTGACGGCCGCCGGCTTCACCGGGATCACGCCGGCCGACTACCATCAGGTCGTGCGCGAGCAGCAGCGGGCAGCCCCGCTGCACGACGCGATCCGCCTGGCTTCCTCGACCCGCTTCGCGCTGGTCGCACGCAAGCCCGGCGGCGCGGCGCGGTAACGGCCACCGGTCCGCGCGGCGCATAAACAAGTCGGACCTCGCAACAGGGTGGGGTTTGCTCTATCGGTTTAAATGTTTCGCAATGGCGCCGCCCCCATAAATGGGGCGAATCTCGCTGCCTGATCCAGAGTCGCCCGTGCCGCTGGACTACCATTCGCTGCTGACGGCCTTCACCCTTTCCGGCTGCGGATTGGCGGCCGCGTTCCTCGCAAGCTGGCTCGTCTCGCAAAAGGAACGCTTCCTGATGGCCTGGACCATCGGCGTCTCGCTGATGGCGCTCGGTGTGCTGGTCTATGGCGCCTATGGAAAGACGATGTCCCCGGCGCTCGGCGCCACCGGCTATACGATCCTGCTGATCGGCCTTGCCTTCGTCTTCGGCGCCGGCCGCGAGTTCCGCACCGCAATTCTGCCCTGGCGCGGCATGGTCGTGATGGCGGTCTCCTCCTCCGTCGCCATGGCCGTTCCCATGCTCGCCGGCTACAACGGCATCGCGATCCTCATGCTCAATGTCGCGGCGACGATCATCCTGCTCGTCACCGCCTGGGATTACTGGCTCGGCCGCGCGGAAGCCCGGCTGATGATCGCGCTGCTCACCGCCCTCTACGTCCTGACCGGGCTGTCCTTCGTCCCCTGCGCCGTCCTCCTGCTGCAGGACGGCCAATGGGTTCTGCCGCAAATTCCGGCGAACTGGGCCGAAGACCTCAATATCGGCATCTGCCTGACCACGCTTGCCGGCATCGGTGCCCTCTCGCTCGCGCTCAACCAGGCGCGGCTGGCGCGCGGCCACAAGCGCGACGCGGAAACCGACCCCCTTACCGGCCTGCTCAACCGGCGCGCATTGCTCGCTCGCCTGGCAGGCGAGATCAAGGGACCGGCCGCGCTGGTCGTCCTCGACGTCGACCGTTTCAAGATGATCAACGACGCCCATGGCCACCTCGCCGGTGACGACGTCCTGCGCGCCTTCGGTGAAATCCTGACCCTCTCTGCGCGCCCGCAGGATCTGGCCGCACGGCTCGGCGGCGAGGAATTCGCGCTGCTCATGCCCGGCACCTCGCTCGTCTCCGCCGCCATTCTCGCCGAAGGCATCCGCACGCGCCTCGCCAAGCGCTATTTCACCGGGAGCGCCGGCGCGTTCGACTGCACCGTCAGCGCGGGCGTCGCCCATACCGAAGACAGCGTCATCGATTTCGACGCCTTGCTGCACGACGCCGACAAGGCGCTCTACGCGGCCAAGCGCAATGGCCGCGACCAGGTCGCGATCAGCTCGGACGAAGCGGAGTTCCTGGCCCAGATCCGGCCACTGCCGGACGGCCAGCGCGGCTCCGCCGACATCGTCAAGCTCAGGACGGGCTGAGACGCCGCCGCAGCGACCTTCTCCCCACCGCCCGCGCCGGTCTCAACCCGGTACAGGCCGCGAGCCCGGCTCTGGCGCCCGCGAGCGGCGGCAGACACGAAGCCGGGCCTGTCCGCCTCAGCTCGAGCCGAAAGACGGCGATGGGAGCCGCGACCAGCAGCTCCAGGAACGGTCTGTCCGTTCGTCAGGCGGCCTGGGACTGTTCCTGCGGCGCAAGATAGGCTCTCTCGAAGGTCGTCATCACATGCGCGACCATGTCACGGGCAATGTGGAGCTGATCGTCCTGGAAGGCGATCGGCCGCGGCGAGTTGAGCACGATCTCGTAGCTCGGGAAGTAGTCGACGAAATCGTGGCGCCGGAACAGCTCCTCCGCCACCGCCCGCAGCACCGATTTCGAGGCGCTGTTGGCGACGATGACGTCGGCGTCCTTGAAGGTCGCGCCGAACGGCACCGGCGAAACCGTGACGACGAAGCGCATCTCCGGATGGCAATGCTCGCGGATCAGCCCGATGATCTCCTCCATGTCGGCGAGCGTCGCGTCGTAGCCGTAGTCCACGAAGCGGAAGCGCTCCGGCATCCGTTGCAGCCAGCTCGGCCCGGGATGCGCATTCATGGCGATGCCGGTTTCGGCGTCGAGCCAGGTCTCGGTCAGGCCGAGCGTGAAGAAGCAGACGCGCGCCTGCTTGATCTGGGCGGTCGCCGCGGCGAGGCGCTTGCGGTTGGCAAAGGCGTTCTCGCGATCGAGCAATCGCAACCCGCTGGCTTGCGGATCGAACCATTGCCCGGGCGCGAGCTCGATCAGCCCATCGTCGGGATAGCTCTCCCCGAGCAGGCTGCGCTTGAGCTCGTGTGTCATCGAGCGCACCGAATATTTGTTCAGCGCGCCCCGGCTGAGCTGGCCACGGTCGGCACCGCCGCCACGGCCGCTTTCCTCGTTCCAGCTCTCGAAATGCTCGGCCGGCACCCCGTGACCGTTGAGCAGCAGCTGCAGGCCGCGCATCATCAGGATATTCTCGACCTCGCGCGCAAAGCACGAACCCATGGTGAAGATCGGCCAGGAGGGGTCGATCTTGAATTTCGGCTTGTGCTCGATGGCGAGGTAGGCGCCCGTGGTCAGGCGCTCCTTGGCCATCTTTTCCGGCTTGCCCGAAATCCAGCCGCGTACGGGGTTGCCGCGCATGATCGAAAGCGCCGTGCCTGCATCATATTCGATCTTCATGATCGTCTCCTGACTGGTGAGAACGCGTAGGCTTGCAGTCTTGGCTCTCCCGGCCTGCGGACCTGCGAGGCGGGCCGGCCGTGATCCCGCCCGGCCCTCACATCCGGTGGGGAATACCGTTCCGGTCGAGGAAATTGCGCATCCGGTCGTAGGATCCGGCATAGCTCTTCGCCAGACCGTTCAGCGCCGCCTCCTGATAGACCGCGCGCCAGCCGCCCTCGGCCAGGGCCGCCTCCGGCACGACCGGGATCTTCAGCGTCTCGGCCAGCTCCTGGCTGCGCGTGTCATAGGCGACGAGCACGCCGGGCACGCCATGCGCCACGGCCGGCAGCACGCCATGGACGCGGTAGCCGACAGCAAGGTCCTGCGAGCGGGCAAAGGCGTCGTAATGCTCGACATCGAAGAAGGAGAACAGCTGCTTCTCGTAGATCCGGCGCATCGGGGCCTCGTCCGGCCCGCTCCACCAGCCGGTCTTGACGAATTCGGCAACCGCCTTCTCCTTGGCCGCGACGTCGCGCAGGAAGAACGCCTTCTCCTCCTGCTCGCCATGCGAGGACATCACCATCTCACTCTGGTCGTCGACCTTGAGCAGGGCGGCCTTCTGGTTGCGCAGATAGGCTTCCGGATCGGCGGTGTAGCTCTTGTCGGACTCGCGGCGCAGGCTGAACGCGACCTTGCGGATATCGCGCTGGTCGGGAACGCGGATCTGGAGCTCGCGGTTGCGGGTGCGGAAAATCGAGGGACAGCCCACCACCTCGACATTGCGGATGCCGTTCTGCCTGAGGGTCTCGGCACTGAAGGCGCCACGGACGCCGATGGCGGCCGAGCGCTCGGCCACGATCGACCAGAAGCGCCGCGAGGCCTCGGGGAGCTCGATCCTGCGGTTCTGGCTCGCCTGAGCGCCGACGCCGATGGCGTAGACCGGCAGCTTCACCTTCTCCAGCACCTCGACGGCGCGGAACCATTCCATGCTCTCATGGATGAAGTTCGAGCCGCGCACGAAGATGAAATCGAACTCGTTGGCATAGCGCGCGATGTCGGCCTCGGTCGGCGCCATGATCTTCATCGGCTCCAGATGCGCATAGCGCAGGAGCTTCAGCGTCGAATCATAGACGATCATGTCGCCGATGTTGAAATAGTCGCTGAGCAGCTTCTCCATCGGCGCGCGGTACCAGCGCACCTTGTCGTGGTCGTAGACCTCGCCGGCCGGATAGATCACCAGCGCGCGCAGCTTGGTCTCGGTCGGGATCGGACGCAGATTCGAGCCGGGTGCGAGCGTGCCCGTCGCCGCATCGGCAACCGCGATCGAGCGGAGGCGCCCCTCGGGCAGACGCGGCAGCGGAATCGCCAACTCGGCGACGGGCGCGTGGCCGGTCACGATCGCGCCGGGCTGGATCGTCGCGTAATCCTGCCCGTCGAGCATCAGCTTGAGCGCCGGCCAGCTTCCATCCGGCCGGCGGCCGACGGAGACGACGACCTCGCTCGTGGTCGCGCGCAGGATCTTGGTGGCGTTTTCCAGCGAAACGGCGGAGACAGGCGAGAGCACGGGCGCGTTCATGGGCCCTCCTTGACGAAACGAAGTTTCAGGCGAACCAGGTCGCGGTCGGGGCCGAGCTTGCAGCCGGTGACGTGCATCCGCGTCATGAACAGATAGGCCGTGTCGCCCGTCGTCTGGAAATTCCGCGAACGCGATTGCGGATCGGCGATGGCGCCATAGCCGTAGCGCAGCCGGTCGCTGCAATCCTTGCTCCACATCGTCGGATGCACGAGCAGCGTCTGCAGCCGCGACCAGTGGATCAGATCGTCTGACCAGCTATAGGCGACGCGGCCACCCGCAATGTTCTGGCGCGGATCCGGGCCGAGATGGAAGAGCGCGAGCCATGTCCCGCTCGCCTCATGCCGGGTGACGGAACCGACCGTGGTCGGCAGCTCCTTGAGCGGCTGGCACGGCCGCGCCCGGCTCAGATCGTCGCGGTAGGGGTCGACCGCCGGAATCGTGAAGTCCTGCCCGTCAAAGGCCCGCCACGTCGTCGGATCCTTGATGTCCGTGGACCGGAACAGGCAGACGCCGCTCTTCTGGCCCTCGCCACCGGTGGTCGCGATCAGCGCATACCAGGCGCCATCCCTCTCGACGATGTTCGAGGGGTTGAAGAAACCGCGATGCCGGCCCTGGTCGACATCCTGCCTGTAGGGCGGCGCCGCCACGAGAGGGCGCGGCTCGTCGGTCTTGAAGCTGCGCCCGCCATCATCAGACTGGGCCGCGGTGACGACGTTGTACCAGCAGCTCATTGCCTCCTTGAAGCGGCAGGCCCCGGGGTGCTTGTCGGCATGGTACTCGGCATGGATCAGCGCCTGGACATGGCGTCCGTCGTCGGTCCAGGTCGCGGCGATCCAGCTCTTGTCGCTGAACTGGCTGGGATCGGCGCTGTTCTTCGCCTCGAAGGAGACGGCGCAGCTCTTGCGGATCGAGGACAGGTCGGCCCCAATCAACGGGCGGCTGCGGTAATGGCTGGCAAAGGCGACGACCTCGCCCTTGTCGTCGCGGAAGGCACGCAGAGGCGCGTCCGGCAGATCCCATTCCTCGCAACGCTGGCGCGCCCAGGAGACGACCGTCTCCTCCTTCGCGTCGGGCGCGACCTCGAGCCGATAGGCAGGCGTCTGCGCCTCTGCGGCCAGAGGCGCCACCAGCAGCAGGAAAGCCGCCGACAGCGCGAGATGCGCGATGCGGGCGCCCCTCATGCCACCTTCCGCTGCGGCTCGGCCGCACGCGGCACCATCTTGTTGTCGACGCGGTTCTCGACGAGGAAGTCGCGCATCTGCCCGTAGACCTGGGCGTAAGCCGCGTTGAAGCGGTCGAAGCGGGACTGGTCCCAATACTCCTCCAGCCGGAAGTCCTGGCCGGAGAAGACGTCCACGCTCGGGATCTTGAAGGTATCGGCGAACTCGACGGTGCGGCTGTCATAGGTGAAGTAGATCGACGGCGTGCCATTGGCGAGCGCCATCAGATTGCCGTGCAGCCGGTAGCCGAGCACGAGATCGAGCCCGCGCACCAGTCGCTCATAGTCCGCGACCACGTCGGAATAGAACATGCGGTTCCGATAAAGGCCCTCGACCTGCTCATCGAGATACCAGCTGGTTGCCCAGGCATTGTCCTTGAGCGCCGCCATGGCCGCGGCCTTCTGCTCAGGTGTGCCCAGCGCGAGCTTCTTCTCCTCGGCCTCGCCCTGCGACATCAGCGTGACCTCGAAGCGATCCGCCATCGCCTTCACCAGATCGCGGTGGAAGGTGAGATAGCGCTGGATGTCCTGCGCATAGGTCTTGGAAACCTCGCGCCTGAGCGTGACGCCGGCGGTCTTGACCTGGTCGAGCGGCGGCAGGCGGATCGCGAGACCGGGATTGTTGTTCCGGAACGCGGTCGGGCAGCCGATGATGCGGACATTGCGGATGCCGAGATCGTTCAGCACCTCGGCCGAATACGTCCCGCGCACGCCGAGCGAAGCGGTCGAATCCGCGATCAGCTTGAGGACCGTCTTGCTATCCTCGCTCAGCTCCAGCTTGCCGCTGACCGGCGCCTGCGCGCCGATGCCGAAGGCGATGACCGGGATCTTCAGCCGGCGCAGCACGGCCGGGGCCTGTGCCCAGTCCATCTCCGCATGGACATAGTTCGAGCCGCGCAGGAAGACGTAGTCGTATTCGGCATTGAGCCGGTCGATCATCGCTGGATCGACATGGTCGATCGGCAAGGTGTCGAGCGTCTCGAAATTGAGCAGCTTCAGCGAGGAATCGAAGACGAAGGCGTCGCCGATATTGTGATAGTGATCGATGTGGCTGGCGAGATTGGCATAATCGTACCAGCGCACATTGTCATGGTCGTAGACCTCCCCGGAGGGGCTGATGACGAGGATGCGGGCCATGGACAGGTCTCCCCTTTTGTCTCGTTATGGTTTCAGGCGATCATCGCCGCGGGGTCTTGCCGCGCCTGCGCGGGGCGGCTGCGTTCGGCGATGAGGCGGCGATAGAGATCGAGATGCGTCTGTGCGCATTCGCGATGGCTCATCGGCCGCGTGATGCCGCCGCGCAGGCGCTCCCAGAGCCCCGGCTCGGTCAGGGCGCGGACCATGCAGTCGACGAGATCCTCGGGGCTGCCGGCGCGGAAATGCAGGCCGTCGACCTCGTCGGTGATCTTCTCGGCCATGCCGCCAAGCGCGCTCGCCAGGATCGGGCGGCCGTGGAAGAACGCCTCCTGGATCACGATCGGCGAGTTCTCCCACCAGACCGAGGGCATCACCACCCAGTCGACCGAGCGCATCAGGTTCGGCATCTCGTGGTTCTGGAAGGCGCCGCAGAAGCGCACGCGCCGGCCGGCGCTCTCGACCAGCTTGGCGAACTTGTCCTGATAGGCCTGCGGCTGGCGCTCCAGATTGCCGCCATAGACCAGCAGCATCGCATCCTCGCCCCAGACGGAATCGGGAATGCGCGTCACCGCGTCGATCAGCACGTCGGCGCCCTTATAGGGCGTGAGCTGGCCGAAATAGGCGAAGCGCGAGCGCCGCTCCTTGCCTTCGGGCAGGGGCCGCGGCGGGGCGGTGCTGGCCACGTCGATGCCGTTCTCGATCACCGAGAAGCGCTCCTCCGCCAGTCCCCAGCCGACATAGCGGTCGACGAGGAAGCGACTCGGCGAGACGAAATGGTCGGCCAGCCCCAGCATGCCCTTGATGAAGGTCTCGCGCGCCAGGAAGCGGGCCGGCGAGATGTCGGGAAAGCAGGCGTTGCAGTCGGTCGGCGAGGCCCGGTAGCAGAGCTTGAAGGCGCCGGTCTTCACCATCTGGCCGTGATGGTGGCAGATCGAGAGATATTCGTGGAAGGTGACCACGATCAGCGCATCGGGCAGCGCGTCGCGCACCGCGAACAGGCATTCGAGCCCGAGCCCGATGAAGTGGTGGAAATGCACCACATCCGGCTTCAGATCGTGCAGCACGCGGACGAAGTCGCGCTCGATCTCCTCCGTGGCACGGTTGGAGATCAGGAAATGGTCGTAATCCTCGGCGTAGTAGAGCAATTCCCCGCCGCGTTGGCGCAGGCTCATCAGCGCCGTGCCGGCATGACGCGGCGTCGGCGCGCCGACACGGGCGAGATAATGGGAATCGATGCCCTCGCCCGCCTGCAGCCCCTTGTGCAGGTTGTAGGACGCCACCTCCGCCCCGCCCAGCGAGAGCGAGGGATGGGCGTGCGATATCACGAGAACCCGCATCCTCAGCCTTTCATGTTGGAAATCGCGAGCGCCCAGCGCCGGTCGAAGCTCGTCCGGTCGGCGAGCCTTGCCAGCGCGCCGGCATGCGGCGCAGCCGTCTCGGTGTCGTCGACCGCGTAGACCTCGACATCGGGCACCCAGAGCGAGGGCGAGCCCGCCATCCTGAGCTTGAGGCAGAGATCGAGCCCCTTCTCCGCCGTGGTGAAGTAATTGCGCGCGAAACCGCCGACCTCGATGAAAGCGGCGCGCGACAGCACGCAGCATTCGCTCGCCCCGGCCGCGACCTCCATCGGGCCGAGATTGCCGACCGCATCGAGCGGATAGCCGACGAAGCGGTTGGCGATGCGCCGGCTCGTGCCTTCTCCTTCCAGCCAGGCGCCGGCCCAGCGGATGGAGTCGTCCTCGAACAGCAAGGTCGGGCTGGCGACGCATTGCCCGCCACGGGCGCGATAGGCTCTTTCGAGCCGTCCGAGCCAGCCCGGCATCCGGATCTGCGCGGCCCCCGAGAGCAGCACGACCGTCTGGAAGCGGCAGGCGCGCACGCCAGCCTCCAGCGCGTCGCAGGCATCCTCGACGCCTTCGACCGCGACGAGGCGCACCGACAGCCCGTAGAAGCGCGCGAGCCGCCGCGCTTCCGCGCCGACGCGGTCGAAGCTCTCGGAGGGCGCCGCGATCGCGATCGGCAGCGGCCGGACTTCCGGATCCATCGCCAGCAAGGCAAAGAGCGCCGACAATTCGCGCTGGCGATGGTCGAGGCCGATGACGAGGCCGAGCGGCGCCTCCGCATCGAAGGGGCCGACATCGAGCGTCTCGACGGCGCGCGGCGGCACGATCTCGGCCGCCTGCAGGGCCGGCGCGATCTGGCGCTCGACCACCGCATTCGCCGTCGAGGAACGCGGATCGAGCAGGCCGAGGACGCGCTCCAGCGCCCGCCGCGGCTGGGCGCGATTGGGTTCGAGCGGCAGGAAGGCCGGACCCGTACCCTGAACCTCGAAGGCGAGATGAAGCGGCTGCCCAGGCTCCGGCAGGAGCTTCGGTGCGAAGACGATGAAGCCGTGGCTGTTGCGCCGCGCCGCCAGCGCCGGGCCGAAGCGCGGATCCTCCATGAAGGCGGCGGTGACGTCCGGGCGCTGCACGCGCGTCCAGAGCCGGTCGACGGCGCAGGACTGGCCGCCGCTGCGCAAGGTGACCGCATCGACCCGGCGCTCCGGATCGAACAGCCAGCCGATGATCAGCACGCCGGTATCCTCGACGACCGTCACGGAGTCGATGCCGGCACGCACCGGCTCCTCCAGCAGACAGACGGTGTCGCGGCCGTCGAAGCGCTGCGAGGCACGCCTGAGCCTGTCGGTGGTGGTCTGGGGCGCCGTGCCGCGCGCCAGCCCGTCGCGCAGATGGCCGGGAACCGTGATCGGCTCGAGCAGGACGTAGCGCTCATAGACCTCGAGCGCCCGCCAGCCATCGCTACCGCGGAAATAGAGCCGCTCGATCTCGCCCGGCTGCTGGACCTGGCAATCCTCGAGCAGGCCGAAGAAGCCGCGCGCGCCCTCCCCAGATCGCCCCGCTCGAAAGTTCCGGCTTCGAGATGGGCCGGAGACAGGCCGCCATGCGCGATCAGGAGCTTGAGCCGCCCGGCGGCGAAATCGGAGGTCCAGCCCTGCAGGAAGATGCCGTCGCCCTCCAGCGCGCCCATCACCTCGACGAAGCCTCCGGGCCGCGCGACGGTCTGCAGCAGCATCGCCACCGCCCTCAGGCGACGCGGATTGGGCGCGCCGGTCAGCAGCACTTCGAGCAGGCCATCGACCACGCTCGGAAAGGCCTGGCCCGCATCCTCGGCGAGTTCGGAGAGGAAGGTCTGCAAGGGCTGCGGCTTCGCCGCCAGGATCAGGCGCAGGGGACGGCCAGGGCGGCCGATCAGCAGGGCGCCGGTGCCGCTATTGTCGACGCTGGGCGCGGGCGCGAGGCAGAGGAAGCCGGTGGCCGCCAAAGGCTCGGCCCCGGGCCGGCGCCAGCTCAGCACCATGGTCTGGGCGCGGTTGCGCGGATTGCCGTCGACCGCGACCGGAACCTTGGCCGGAATGGCGTCGCAGGCGCTGCGGACAAGAATGGCGTTCTCGCCGAGCGGCGTCCAGGCGACGATCGGCGCCGGGCTGACGGACGTCCTTTCCGGAACGATGACCTCGCTCATCGCCTCAACCTCCCCAGAGCGTCACGGCAAGCGTGGCGAAGGACATCACAGCGGCGAGCGTCGAGAGGAAGCCGAGGATCACTGTAACCTGCCGGAGCGGCGCGCGCGCCTCCTTGCGGATCGCCATGAGGCGCTCGTCGAAGGCGCGCAACGTGCCGTCGAAGCGAAGCTGGAAGACGTCGAGCTCGCCGAGGCGGCGCACGATCTCGCTTTGCGTCTCGGCCTCCACCTTGCTGGCCTCGGCGAGGGCGTTGTTCTCTTCGAGACGCGCCGCGATGCGGTCGAGCTTCTCGTTCAGCTCCTTCTGGACGAGCTGGGCTCGCCGGTTGAGCGCGATCAGCACCTCGACCTTGTCGAAGAAGCGGGCGAGCGGCACGGCAATCGCGGCCTCCGCCGCCAGCTCGTCCGCCGCCGGCAGGCGCAGTTCCAATTCGGCCCCGGTCGCCGGCGAGATGCCGACGACCTTGAGGCGGCCGCGTGCCGCGACCAGCCTCTCGTCGAGTTCCATGGAGAAGGCGTGCTTGCCGTCGCCGATGCCGTTGCGACGCAGATCGATGCGACTTTGATCCGCCTTGGCCTCCAAAGCGAGCTTGCCGTCGCAATAAAGCTTCACCGTGACGGCCTGGTCGGGACGGGTCTCGTCCCAGATCCAGCCATGCAGGCGGTCGCCGTCGAGGGCGTCGATCCGTCCGTTCAGCTTCGCCGGCTCGACATTCGGCGCGTCGACGCGCGGCAGCCGGAGTTCGTTGTTCTGGTTGGTCGCGGTCGTCATGCGGCCTCCGCGAGCTTGAGGCTGTCGAAGAGGGCGAGATGGCGGGCAGCGCATGCGGCGAGCGAAGGCTGCTCGGCGATGCCGTGGACGAGGCGCTGCCACAGCCCGGCCTCCTCCATCGCCCGGCGCATGGTGCGGGCGAGCGCGGCCGGATCGCCCGGCCGGACATGCAGCCCGTCGATCTCGTCGCGCACCATCTCGGCCATGCCACCGATATCGCTGACGATCAGCGGCCGGCGATGCTGGAAGGCTTCCTGGATGACGAGCGGCGCGTTCTCCCACCAGATCGAGGGCATCACCACCCAGTCGATCTCGGCCATCAGCGCCGGCACCTCGTCGCGGGCGTAAGCGCCGCAATGGGTGACGACGCCTTCGGTCCCGGCGAGCGCGGCGTCGAGTGCGCTGGTGAAGGCCTCGCTCTGGAACGGCGCGCCGCCATGGATGCGCAGGCTGAAGCCGCTCTCCCCCGAAGCCTGAAGAATCCTGGCCGCCTGCAGCAGCGGCAGCACGCCCTTCCAGGGATTCAGGTTGCCGAAATAGCCGAAGCTGGCGCGCCGGCCCGTCGCGCGACGATGCGGAACCGGCTCCTGCGCCGGGCGGGCATTGGCGAAGACCTCGATCCTGTCGCCCGGCAGGCCCCATTCGATATAGCGCTGGCGCAGGAAACGGCTCGGCGCGACGAAGTGATCGACCGCCGCCAGATGCGTCTTGATGAAGCGCTCGCGCAACAGGAAGCGGTCGGCGCCGATCTCGGGGAAGCAGCCATGGCAGCCCGCCGGCGAGGCGCCGGCGCAGCGCTGCCGGTCGCCGGGCCGCACCATCAGCCCGTCATGGTGGCAGATCGGATAGTAGTCATGCAGCGTCATCACGATCGCCGTCCGTGGCAGCAGCCGGCGCGCCAGCGTCAGGAATTCCGCGCCGATCAGGGCGAGATGATGGACATGGATCACGTCCGGGCGGAACTCGCTGAGCAGCGTCCCCAGGTCCTGCAACGTGCCGTAATGGTCGATCTGGCTCATGTGGAAGCGGTCGTAATGCGCGCTCCACAGCACCACGTCCTCGCCGACCGATTGCAGCGCCGTGCCCGGATGCGGCTCCCGATGGATCGTGTTGGTCGCGCCGAGGAAGAGCACCTCGCAGCCCTGCTCGCGATAGGCGCCCGCAAGGTCATGCGCGAAGATCTCGGTCCCGCCCGGATGCAGCGCGGGGTGGTTGTGCGCGACGACGAGGATGCGGCGGCTCATGGCCGGCCTCCCGGCTTGGTCGCGATCAACACGTCCTGGTAATGCGCCGCGCTGATACCGCGCCAATGCCCCGGACGCAGGGCCTCGACGGCAAGCCCGGCCTGCATCGTCTGCTCCAGCAGGAAGCTCGCATCGATCCCAGCCGCCGCAAGCGGCGCCTCGTCGATCGCATACCAGCCCGGCCCGTCCTGCCAGCGCTTGAACGAGAGGCGCTCCTGGCCCGTGCTGCCGTCGATCGCAAAGGCGGTGAGGAAGAGCCGGCCGCCCGGCGCCAGCAGGCGCGAGGCTTCCTGCAGATAGACCACGAGCTCGTCGGGCGGCAGATGCGTCGCCACCGAGATCATCGTCACGAAGTCGAAGCTGCCATTGGCGAAGCCGAAGCGGACCTCGTTGCCCGGCAGCGACC
>NZ_JBFRDQ010000064.1:0-20327 GCF_052113865.1 Allobosea sp. TAB14
GTGCTGATGGTGCTGTTCATGAGCTATTACGGGCTCTCGGCGCTCGGCATCGAACTGCCGCCCTTCCTCGCGGCCTCCGCCTCGCTGTCGATCTATGTCTCGGCCTATCTCGCCGAGATCTGGCGCGGATCGATCGAATCCGTGCCGCGCCAGCAATGGGAGGCCTCGGCCTCGCTGGCGCATACGACGGCGCAGACCTACCGCCATGTCATCCTGCCGCAGGCGGTCCGGATCTCGCTGCCACCGACGGTCGGCTTCCTCGTCCAGCTCGTGAAGAACACCTCGATCGTCCAGGTCGTCGGCTTCGTCGACCTGATGCGCGCCGGCATGCTGGTCAACAACGCGACCTATCAGGCCTTCCAGATCTTCAGCCTGGTCGCGCTGATCTATTTCGCGATCTGCTTCCCACTGTCCCGGCTCAGCCGCCATCTCGAAAAGGTGATGAATGCCAGCCGTTCTCATTGAAGACATCCACAAGCGCTTCGGCTCGCTGGAGGTGCTGAAGGGCGTCTCGCTCAGCGTCGAGGCCGGCCAGGTGGTCGCCATCATCGGGCGCTCCGGCTCGGGCAAGTCGACGCTGCTGCGCTGCATCAACGGGCTCGAGAGCTTCCATGCCGGCAAGATCGAGGTCGCCGGGCACCTGACGACACAGGATCCGAAGAAGCTGCGCGAATTGCGCAAGGATGTCGGCATCGTCTTCCAGAGCTACAATCTGTTCCCGCACCTCACGGTGGGACAGAACATCATGCTTTCGCCGCGCATCACCAAGGACGTGCCGCAGGCGGAAGCGCTGGCGCTGGCCAAGGAGGTGCTGGCGCAGGTCGGCTTGTCCGAGAAGTTCGACAGCTATCCGGACAATCTCTCCGGCGGCCAGCAGCAGCGCGTCGCCATCGCCCGCTCGCTGGCGATGAAGCCGAAGGTGATGCTGTTCGACGAAGTCACCTCGGCGCTCGACCCGGAACTGACCGGCGAGGTGCTGCTCGTCATGGAGAAGCTCGCCAAGGGCGGCATGACCATGCTGCTCGTGACCCACGAGATGAACTTCGCCCGCACGGTCGCGAACACCACCGTGTTCATGCATCAGGGCAAGATCTGGGAGCAGGGTCCGTCGAAGGAGCTCTTCGCCAACCCGCAGACGCCGGAGCTCAAGGCCTTCGTCAGCGCCGGCGCGCATTGAGCCTCGGCGGCCACGCCCGTCATGGCACCGGCTCGACCGGCCTCCAGGCCGTGGCCGTATCGTAGAAGAAGCGCTCTTCGACGATGCGGTCGCCGCGCCAGCGCTGGATCGCAAGCTCGTCGAGCCGGCGCGTGACACCGTCCTTGCCCGTCGCGTCAAAGGTCCAGTGGACGACCACCCGGTCGCCATCGACCAGCACGGCGCGCGGCGGATGGGTGTGCATGCGCTCAAGGCGCGCGAGCGCCCGCGCCTCATGCTCCATCAGCAGATCCCGGCCGCGCCGTGGCTCGGCCATGTTCTCCTGCATGGAAGCGTCTTCCCAGTAGAAATCGCGGATCGCCGCGACATGATCGCCTCTGACAACGGCCGCGATGAAATCCTCGACACGCGAACGCTCGGGCATAGCTCTTCTCCAGAGAGAGGCCCTCGTTCTCGCAAGGGCGGAGGCACTGGCTTGTCAGCAGCGACTGCGCTATCGACGCATACAATAGCAAGAATGTATGGCATGAAGGATCAGCCATGGTGCAAGCCGCGACAATGCCGGCATGGCTCGGTGAGCTAGACCCCGCTGCCGGCCCGCGCTACCTGCAAATCGTCGGGCTGATCGAGCGTGCTGTCTCGGATGGACGCCTGCGGCCCGGTGACCGGTTGCCGCCTCAGCGGAAACTGGCCGAACTCCTCGAGGTCGACCTCACCACCGTGACCCGCGCCTTCGGCGAGGCGCGCGAGCGCGGGCTGCTCGATGCGGTGACGGGGCGCGGCTCCTTCATCTCGACCCGGCAGGAAGAGGCCGGCCCGCCGCTCGACCTGAGCATGACGATCCCGCCCGCGCCGAAAGGCGTGCGGCTGGGCGAGATGATGGAACGCGGCATCGCCGAGTTGCTGGCGCGCAGCAACGCCGACCAGTTGATGAACTACCATGCCGGGGGCGGCTCGCTGGCGGAGCGGGCGGCCGGCGCGGCCTGGCTTGCGCCTTTGATGGGTGCCCTGCCGCCGCAAAGGATCGTGGTGGCACCCGGCGCCCAGACCGCACTCACCGCCCTGTTCCAGATGCTCGCCGCCCCCGGCGACACCGTCCTGATGGAACCGCTCGCCTATCCCGGCCAGATCGACGCGGCCCGCCGGCGCGGCCTCGCCATTGCACCGGTGGCGGAGGACGGCGATGGCCCCTTGCCGCAGGCGCTGGAGGAAGCCGCCCGCCGTTCCGGTGCCCGGCTGTTCTGCCTGACGCCGACGCTGCACAACCCGACCTGCCGGACTGTTCCACTCGGACGGCGGCAGGAGATCGCAGCCATGGCGCGCAAGCTCGACCTCACCCTGATCGAGGACGACCCCTACAGCCTGCTTGCGGGTGATGCACCGCCGCCCCTCGCCGTGCTGGCCCCGAAGCGGACATGGCATGTCGCGACCTTGTCGAAGGTGCTCACCCCCGGCCTGCGCACTGCCTTCGTCGTGCTGCCCGACGGCATTGAGGGCGATGGGCTTGTTGCTGCGTTGCGGGCCGCCGCGCTGATGCCGGCTCCCTTGATGACGGCTCTCGCCGCCCACTGGATCAGGATCGGTGCCGCGCGGGATTTGCTCGACGGCGTGCGCCGCGAGGCGGCCGAGCGGCAGGCGCTGGCGCGTGCGATCCTGCCCGCTTCGATGCAAGCGCATCCGCATGCGCTGCATCTCTGGCAGCCGCTGCCACCGCATCGGGACCGGCACCGGCTGATCGAGAGCGCGCGTCAGGCAGGGCTCGGCGTGATGGCCTCGGATGCGTTCGCGACAGGCGAACAGGTGCCGGACGCGATCCGGGTCGCGCTCGGAGCCGTGCCCGAGCGCGCGCGCCTTGCCGAGGCGCTGCGCCTGCTCGCCGGAATCATCGCCGGGGAACGCGCGCCGGCCTGAGCCGAGCCAATGGCCGGGTCAGGCGGCGGGGCTGTCCTTCGGCGTGGCGGGAGCCGCGAGGCGCCCTTCCTCGGCCTTGTGGAAGAACTGCGAGGCGACGAGCCAGCCCTTCAAGGGCTGCAAGGGCGGGATGCAGGTCAGCAGGATCAACGGCAGCGTCGTGACGAGATGCACCCAGGTCGGCGGGTTGTAGTTCAATTCCAGCCAGAGCGGGAAAGCCGCCGCGGGGATGCAGACGAACATCATCACGAAGAAGGCCGGGCCATCCGCCGGGTCGGCGAAGGAATAGTCGAGGCCGCAGACCTCGCATTTCGGCTTCAGCTTCAGGAAGCTCTCGAACATCTTGCCCTGCCCACAGCGCGGGCAGCGGCCGCGCAGGCCGGTCTGGAGCGGAGAGAGTGGCGGCCAATGCTCGCCGGACATGGAATGTCTCCTCGGGACGGCGCCGTTCGCTCGGCGTCGCCCCTCAGATCATCCTCGATGCAGACAATGTCAAGATTGTATGCATCTTAGCCGGTGACCTGCGCGGATCGGTCGCGGCTCCTCAAATGTGCAGGGCGTGGCCGAGCGCCTTCATCGCGGCTTCCGGGAAGGCCTCGCCCAGCGTCGGATGAGCATAGATCGTGCCGGCGATATCCTGCAGGGTCGCACCCATTTCGATGGCCAGCCCGAAGGCGGCCGAGAGTTCCGAGACGCCCTGCCCCACCGCCTGGATGCCGAGCACGAGATCGCTGCCGGCCTGCGCCACCACGCGCACGAAGCCGACCTCGGCATGGCGGGTCATGGCGCGGCCATTGGCGGCGAAGGGGAACTGGCCGATCTTGAGCTCGTGGCCGGCGCGCTTGGCTTCATCAGGCGAGAGGCCGACCGAGACAATCTCGGGATCGGTGAAGCAGATCGCCGCAATGCCGCGCTTGTCCCAGGCACGCGGCAATCCGGCGACGATCTCCGCCACCATCTCGCCCTGCGCCATGGCGCGATGCGCCAGCATCGGCTCGCCGGTGACGTCGCCGATGGCATAGATGCCGCGCATCGCCGTCTCGCAACGCTCGCCGATGCGGATGAAGCGGCCATCCATGTCGAGCACGAGGTTTTCAAGGCCGAGACCATCGGTCACCGGCTTGCGGCCGACCGTGACCAGAATCTTGTCGGCCGGCAGCGCGCGCTCCTTGCCATCTGCCGTCTCGATGCGCAGGCCGTCGCCTTTGGGCGTGGGCCCGAGCGCCTTGGCGCCGGTGAGCACCTCGACGCCGAGCGCGGTCAGGCGCTTGGAGATGGGGCCGGTCAATTCCGCATCGTAGAGCGGCAGGATCTTGTCCTGCGCTTCCACCACGGTGACCTTGGCCCCGAGCTTGGCGAAGGCTGTGCCCAGCTCCAGCCCGATATAGCCGCCGCCGACGACGACGAGGCGCTTCGGCACCTCCGTCAGCGCCAGCGCGCCGGTCGAGGAGATCACATTCCCACCGAAGGGCAGGAAGGGCAGCTCCACCGGGGCGGAGCCGGTGGCGATGACGATGGCCTCGGCCTGAATCGTCTTCGGGCCGGTCTCGGTCTCGACGACCACGGTCTTGCCGTCGCGGAAGCGGGCCTTGCCGTGGACGATCTTGACCTTGGCCTTGCGCAGCAGGCCGGCGACGCCGTTGTTGAGGCGCTGGACGATGCCGTCCTTCCAGGCCACCGCCTGCTTCAGGTCGAGCTTCGGCTCGGCCGCGGTCAGGCCGAAGGGCGTCTTGCCGGCCGCTGCTTCCGCCGCCTTCTCGAACTCCTCGGCGACATGGATCATCGCCTTGGAAGGAATGCAGCCGACATTGAGGCAGGAGCCGCCGAGCTTGGTGCTCTCGACAATGACGGTGTCGATGCCGAGCTGACCGGCACGGATGGCGCAGACATAGCCGCCGGGGCCGGCGCCGATGACGAGGAGCTTGCAGGTGATTTCGGTCATGGCGTGCTCCTCATAGATCCACGAAGAGCGTGGCCGGGTTCTCCAGCAGTTCCTTCAGCCGCTGCACGAAGACGGCGGCGTCCCAGCCATCGATGACGCGATGGTCGAAGCTGGAGGAGAGGTTCATCATCTTGCGTGGCACGAAGGTGGTGCCGTCCCAGACCGGGCGCACGACCATCTTGTTGACGCCGACGATCGCGACCTCCGGATAGTTGATCACCGGCGTGGTCGCGATGCCGCCGAGCGCGCCCAGCGAGGTGATGGTGATGGTCGAGCCGGTCAGCTCGTCGCGGGTCGCGGTGCCCTGCCGGCCGCGCTCGGCGAGACGATTAAGCTCGATGCCGCAGCCCCAGAGATCGCGCGCCTCGGCATGTTTCACCACCGGCACGATCAGGCCGGTCGGCGTCTGCGTGGCGATGCCGATATTGATCGCGGCATGCTGGCGCACGATCCCGGCATCGTCGTCATAGAGCGCGTTCAGCGCCGGCTGCTCGACCAGCGCCTTGACCATGGCGCGCATCAGGAAGGGTAAAAGCGTCAGCTTCGGCCGCTCCGGCGTCGGCTTCTTGTTCAGCGTCGCGCGCAAATCCTCCAGCGGCGAGACATTGACCTCTTCGACGATGGTGATGTGCGGGATGCGCGATTTCGACAGCGCCATCTTCTCGGCGATGCGGCGGCGCAGGCCGACGACCTTCACCTCGGTGACGGCGCTCTGCTCGACGAGCCCGCCGCCGCGCGCCGGCTCCGGGCCGCGCAGCAAGAAGGCGTCGATATCCTGATGGGTGACGCGGCCGGCGGGGCCGGTGCCCTGGACCTGGCGCAGATCGACCCCGGCCTCGCGCGCCTTCAGGCGCACGGCCGGCGAAGCCAGCGGCTTCTCGCCCGGCGCGCGGCGCTGGATGGGGGCTGCGTCGGCACGCAGGAGCTTGGGAGCCGGCGGAGGCGGTGCCGTCGGCTTGGCGGGAGCAACCGGAGCGGCAGGCTTCTCCGCCTTGGGCGCCGGAGCGGCTGCAACAGGTGCCGGCTTCTCGGCAGGCGCTTCCTCGGCAGGCTCTTCAGCCACACCGCCCGCCCCCGCAACCTTCAGCTTCACGATGGCCGAGCCGATCGCGACGGTGTCGCCGACCTCGGCGCCGACCCAGGTGACCTCGCCCTCGACCGGCGAGGGAATCTCGACCGTCGCCTTGTCGGTCATCACGGCGGCGAGCAGGTCGTCCTCGCGGACGATGTCGCCGACCTTGACGTGCCACTCGACGAGTTCCGCCTCGGCGATGCCTTCGCCGACATCCGGCAGCTTGATGATGCGCTCGGCCATCAGCGTGCCTCCATGATATCGAGCAGCGCCTGTCCGAGGCGGGCGGGACCGGGGAAATAGTCCCATTCCTGCGCATGCGGATAGGGCGTATCCCAGCCGGTAACGCGCATGACCGGCGCCTCCAGATGGTAGAAGCAGTGTTCCTGCACGAGTGCCGCAAGCTCGCCGCCAAACCCGGAAGTGAGCGTCGCCTCGTGCAGCACGATGCAACGGCCGGTCTTCTGGACCGAGGCGATGATTGCCTCGAGATCGAGCGGGACGAGGGTGCGCAGGTCGATGACCTCGGCATCGATGCCGGTATCCTCGGCGGCCGCCAGCGCGACATGGACCATGGTGCCATAGGCGAGGATGGTGACGGCGGAGCCTTCGCGACGCGTCACCGCCTTGCCGAGCGGCACGGTGTAATGACCTTCCGGCACCTCGGCGAGCTCATGCTTCGACCAGGCCGTGACCGGCCTGTCGTGATGGCCATCGAAGGGGCCGTTATAGAGCCGCTTCGGCTCGAGGAAGATCACCGGGTCAGGGTCCTCGATCGCGGCGATCAGGAGGCCCTTGGCGTCATAGGGGTTGGACGGAACGATCGTCTTCAGGCCGGAGACATGGGTGAAGAGCGCTTCCGGGCTCTGGCTATGGGTCTGGCCGCCGAAGATGCCGCCGCCGGTCGGCATGCGGATCACCATCGGGCAGGTGAAGTCGCCGGCCGAACGGTAGCGCAGCCGAGCCGCTTCCGAGACGATCTGGTCATAGGCCGGGTACATGTAGTCGGCGAACTGGATCTCGACGCAGGGTTTCAGGCCATAGGCCGCCATGCCGATCGCGGTGCCGACGATACCGGCCTCGCTGATCGGCGCGTCGAAGCAGCGCGACACCCCGTATTTCTGCTGCAGCCCGTGGGTGCAGCGGAAGACGCCGCCGAAGAAGCCGACATCCTCGCCGAAGACCACGACATCGTCGTCACGGCCCATGGAGACGTCCATGGCGGAGCGGATCGCCTCGATCATCGTCATGCGTGCCATCGAGTCAGACTCCGATCTGCTGGCGCTGGCGGCGCAGATGCGGCGGCAGCTCGGCATAGACGTCCTCGAAAATGTCGCGCGCCGAAGGCTTGCCGCCGGAATGCAGGGTACCGAAGCTCTCGGCCTCCTTTTGCGCCGCGATGACAGTGGCGAGGATTTCTGCTTCCGCCTGCTTGTGGCGTTCCTCGGACCAGGCACCGACCGCGATCAAATGCTGCTTCAAGCGGATCAGCGGGTCGCCCAAGGGCCAATCGTCGGATTCGTGCTTGGGGCGGTAGGCGGAGGGGTCGTCCGAGGTGGAATGGGCACCGGCGCGATAGGTGACGTATTCGACCAGCGTGGGACCCAGATTGCGGCGGGCGCGCTCGACCGCCCATTGCGCGACCGCATAGACGGCGAGGTAGTCGTTGCCGTCGACGCGGAGCGCCGGGATGCCGAAGCCGAGCCCCCTTGCGGCGAAGGTGCCGGAGCCACCGCGCGCGATGCCCTGGAAGGTCGAGATCGCCCACTGGTTGTTGACGACGTTGAGGACGACGGGGGCCTTGTAGGTCGAGGCGAAGACGAGCGCGGCGTGGAAATCCGATTCCGCGGTCGAGCCGTCGCCGATCCAGGCGGCGGCAATGCGGGTGTCGTTCTTGATCGCCGAGGCCATCGCCCAGCCCACCGCCTGGACATATTGCGTCGCGAGATTGCCGGAGATCGAGAAGAAGCCGTGCTCCTTGGAGGAGTACATCACCGGCAATTGCCGGCCCTTCATCGGGTCGCGCTCGTTCGAGTAGATCTGGCACATCATGTCGACGAGCGGATAGTCGTGGGCGATCAGCAGGCCGGCCTGGCGATAGGTCGGAAAGTTCATGTCGCCGGGCTGGAGCGCGATGCGGAAGGCGCAAGACACCGCCTCCTCGCCGGTGTGCTGCATGTAGAACGAGGTCTTGCCCTGGCGCTGGGCCATCTGCATGCGCGCATCGAAGGTGCGCAGCGTCATCATGTGGCGCAGGCCGCGGATCAGATCGTCATGCGAGAGATCGGGCACCCAGGGACCGACCGCCTCGCCCTCGCGGTTGAGCACGCGGATGATCGAATAGGCGAGGTCGCGGATATCCTTGGGGTCGACATCGACCGGCGGGCGCGCCACGGAGCCGGCCTTGGGGATCACGACATGGGAGAAGTCCGGTTTCTCGCCCGGGCGACTCGCCGGTTTGGGGACATGGAACTGCAGTGGCTGGGTTACTGCCGGCGCCTGGCCTGCCTTGTCGCTGCTCATGAGCGCCTCCATCCCTGTCGCCGCCAGCATTCCGCCTTTGCCGGCGTCCGGCAAGGCGTTCCGTCAACGGCGCTGCCATGCCCTGCGACCGCAGCCGCTGGCAATCGTTCCCCTTGCAACCAACGCTAGCTCCACCGCCCCGGAGGTTCCTTCCGAATTTGCCGGCATCCCGGAAGCGTGGCAGAAGATCATTCTGACTTGTAGCCAAAACCCAGAACGATCACCCGATGAATAAAAAGAGCCAGAAGAGTCCTGCTCTCGATCCGATCGATCGCAAGATTCTTGCTGCATTGCGGGAAGACGGACGATTGACCACCCAGGCCCTGGCCGAAAAGGTCGGCCTCTCGCCCTCGCCCTGCTGGACGCGGGTGAAGCGGCTGGAGGAGGCCGGCGTCATCGAGAAATACGTCGCCCTGCTCGACCATCAGGCCCTCGGCTACAACAATGTCGTCTTCGTCGAGATCACGCTCGACAAGCATGACGACAAGGTGCTCGACCAGTTCGCCGAGGCGCTGGTGAAGGCGCCGGAGGTGGTCGAGGCGCATCTSGTCACCGGCGAATACGACTATCTCGYCAAGGTCGTGGTCAGCGGCACCGACCAYTACGAGCGCTTCCTGCGCGGCACGATCTACCGCATTCCGGGGGTCAGGCAGACGCGGACGACCTTCGGGTTGCGGGCCCTGAAACGGACGCTGTCGGTCGATCCGCTGAAGGTGGTGGGGTGAGCGGTGTCGTCGATGACAGACGCGGGAAACCCCTCTCCCGGATGGGAGAGGGGCAGGGGTGAGGGCCTGCCGCTGATCGTTAAAAACGGGGCAGTGCCGTTGTGCCCTCAGTGCTGAGGACGAGCCCTCATCCGGCCCTCCGGGCCACCTTTTCCCTCCGGGAGAAGGAAAAAGCGTCGCGGTACCAGAGTCTGACTGGCACCTTACGCCAACATCTCCCGCACCAGCGGCACGACCTTCTCGCCATAGAGCCGGATGCACTCCATCGCCTTCTCATGCGCCAGCGGGCCGGCGCTGTACTTCAGCTGGAAGCGGGCGATGCCCAGCCCCTTGGCCGCCGTGGCGATCTTGCGGGCCACTGTCTCGGGCGAGCCGAGATAGAGCGAGCCGCGCGCGACCTCCTGCTCGAACTCGTCACGGCCCATCGGCGGCCAGCCGCGCTCGGCGCCGATGCGGTCGCGCATCTGCTTGTAGGCCGGGAAGAACTCCTCCTTGGCCTGCTCGTCGGTCGCAGCGACATAGCCCGGCGAATGCACGCCGACGGGCTTCGCCGGCTTGCCGATCTGGCCATAGGCGCGATGGTACAAGTCCACGAACGGCTTGAAGCGCAGCGGGTCCCCGCCGATGATGGCGAGCATCAGCGGCAGATCATAGCGCACCGCGCGCACCACCGATTCCGGGCTGCCACCGACGCCGATCCAGGTCTTGAGCGGGCCGTTTTCGACCGGCGGATAGACCAGCTGGTCCTTGAGCGGCGGCCGGATCGAGCCCTGCCAGGTCAACGGCTCCTGCGGCAGCAGGCCGGCGAAGAGATCGAGCTTCTCCTCGAACAGCTTTTCGTAATCGCGCAGGTCGAGCCCGAAGAGCGGGAAGGACTCGGTGAAGGAGCCGCGGCCCAGGATGACCTCGGCGCGCCCGTTCGAGAGCGCATCGACCGTCGCGAAACGCTGGAAGACGCGGATCGGATCGTCCGAGCTCAGCACGGTGACAGCCGAGCCCAGCTTGATGCGGCTGGTGCGCGTGGCCATGCCGGCCAGCACCGTCTCCGGCGAGGAGACCGCGAAATCGGCCCGGTGATGCTCGCCGACGCCGATGAAATCGATGCCGATCTCGTCGGCCAGGACGGCTTCGTCGACGAGATTGCGGATCACCTGCGCATGCGGCAGCGGCTTGCCGTCCGCCCCGTTGGTGACGTCGCCGAAGGTGTCGAGTCCGAATTCCAGTTCCTGTGCCATGATCATCCCGAGGCCGCGACGCGGCCCTTTGCCTGCCGGCCATCCCGGCTCCCCGCAGTTAGGGTCGGGGTTGCTGCAGCGCAATTCTCGAGGCGTTGCCCTCACAGCAACAGCCTGTTTGCAGGGCTGCAACCGCCCCGCTTGCAACCGGCCGCCGCTATGCCGATGCTCTGCCGCGCGGCGGCATGCGTCGCATCCGAAGCGACCTCATGATCATTCGCCAACTGGTCTATCTCGACGCGCTTGCGCGCGAAAAACATTTCCGCCGCGCAGCCGAGGCCTGCCATGTCTCGCAGCCGACGCTCTCGGCCGCGATCGTGCAGCTCGAAGAGGAGCTCGGCGTGATGATCGTCGAGCGCGGGCGGCGCTTCCAGGGCTTCACCAAGGAGGGCGAGGTCGTGCTCGCCCATGCCMGSCGCATCCTGGCMGAGGCCGASSTGMTGAAGGAWTCGATCGCGGAGCTGCGTGAAGGCGTCTCCGGCCGGATCAGGCTCGGCGCGATCCCGACAGCCTTGCCGATGATTGCCCATATCACCGCGCCCTTCTCGGAGCGCTATCCGGCGGTGTCTCTCACCGTGCTGTCGCTGACCTCGCAGGAGATCCAACAGGGCATCGACAATTTCGAGCTCGATGTCGGGCTGACCTATCTCGACAACGAGCCGCTCGACCGGGTGATCTCGAAGCCGATCTACCAGGAATCCTATGTGCTGCTGACGCGCGAGGACGGGCCGTTCGGCGCGCGCGACACGATCACCTGGGCGGAAGCGGCCGAGCAGAAACTCTGCCTGCTCACAGGCGACATGCAGAACCGGCGCATCATCGACGGCATCTTCCGCTCGGTCGGAACGGCGCCACGGCCGTCCATCGAGACCAACTCGATCTTCAACCTCTGCTCGCATGCCGGTATCCAGGGCGTCGCCAGCATCGTCTCGCTGCAATTGCTGGAGTTCTTCGGCGTGCCGCTCGGGACGAAAGCGCTGTCGCTGGTCGAGCCGGAGGCGCAGCGTACGATCGGGCTCATCGTCGCGGACCGGCAGCCGGTGGCCCCGCTCGCGCGCAACCTCCTGATGATGACGAAGCCGGTCACCGATGCCGGGCTGCCGCGCCGCCCCATCATTCGATAGTCTTCGCCTATCGTCTTAGAAGCAGCGCAGCATTGTGCAGCGCAGAATGGCGCATCCAGAGAATTTTCGAAGCCTACCAAACTCGCAGCATGATAGACGCGCGCCCATATCGCATATTTTGATAGCTAAAAACTATCATACATTCGAAAGAAACGATTTGAAATCATTCCAATTTCAACCACCCTCCCCATAACGAGCGCCCGGCGAACCGGGCCTATGGAGGAAAGATGGCGGCTTATCCGGCCTGGGATCAGGACAGCGCACGCATGATCGTGGCGGGGCTGGCGCATCTGGAAGGCGCCACGCTGCCGATGCTGCACGCCCTTCAGGACGAGTTCGGCTATGTCGATCCGCAGGCCGTGCCGCTGATCGCGGAGGCGCTTAACCTGTCGCGCGCCGAGGTCCATGGCGCGATCTCCTTCTATCACGACTTCAAGACCGCCCCGCAGCCGGCCCGGGTCATCAAGCTCTGCCGGGCCGAGGCCTGCCAGGCTTTGGGCTGCGAGAGCGTGGTCGATGAGCTTTCCCGCACCCATGGCATCGCGGTCGACGACCACCATGCCGGCGACGCCATTGTCGAAACGGTGTATTGTCTCGGCAATTGCGCGCTCGGGCCCTCGGCCCTGGTCGATGGCGAACTGATCGGGCGCGTCGATGCCGCCCGCATCGCCGGGCTCTGCCAGCACGGAAAGGCGCATTCATGAGCGCCAACCCGGTCCGCATCTTCGTTCCCATCGACGCCGCCGCCCTGTCGGTCGGCGCGGAAGCCGTCGCGCAGTCTATCGCCAGCGAAGCGACGACTCGCGGGCTTTCCGTCGAGATCGTCCGCAACGGCTCGCGCGGGATGCTCTGGCTGGAGCCGATGGTCGAGGTCGAGACGAACGAGGGACGCATCGCCTACGGGCCGGTCGCGGCCAGGGATGTCGCATCGCTGTTCGATGCCGGCTTCGTCTCGGGCGGCGCTCACGCCTTGCGCCTCGGCAAGACCGAGCAGCTCGACTGGATGAAGCGCCAGCAGCGCCTCACTTTCGAGCGCGTCGGCGTCATCGATCCGCTTTCCATCGCCGAATACCGCGCCCATGGCGGCTTCAAGGGGCTGGAGAAGGCGATGGCACTCACCGGCGGCGAGATCGTCGAGGCGGTGAAGGCCTCCGGCCTGCGCGGACGCGGCGGCGCCGGCTTCCCGACCGGCATCAAGTGGAAGACCGTCCACGACGCCAGGGCGGAGCAGAAATACATCGTCTGCAATGCCGACGAGGGCGATAGCGGCACCTTTGCCGACCGCATGCTGTTCGAGGGCGACCCCTATCTCGTGATCGAGGGCATGACGATCGCTGCGATCGCGGTCGGGGCGACGCGCGGCTATATCTATCTTCGCTCGGAATATCCGCACGCTCATCGCATGCTCCAGCGCGCGATTCTGAAGGCCGAAGCCGCCGGACTGATCGGCGCCTCGATTCTGGGCTCGGAACACGCCTTCCATCTGGAAGTGCGGCTCGGCGCCGGCGCCTATATCTGCGGCGAGGAGACCTCGCTGCTGGAAAGCCTCGAAGGCAAGCGCGCCATCGTCCGGGCCAAGCCCCCGCTACCGGCGTTGCAGGGCCTGTTCGGCAAGCCGACCGTCGTCAACAACGTGCTCTCCTTCGCCGCCGTGCCGTGGATCCTCGACCATGGCGCGCAGGCCTATGCGGATTACGGCATGGGCCGCTCGCGCGGCACGCTGCCGGTGCAGCTCGGCGGCAATGTCAGGCGCGGCGGGCTGATCGAACTCGCCTTCGGCATCAGCTTGCGCGAGATCATCGAGGATATGGGCGGCGGCACGCTGTCCGGCCGGCCGATCCGGGCCGTGCAGGTCGGCGGGCCGCTCGGTGCCTATCTCACGGCCGGGCAGCTCGACGTGCAGATGGACTACGAGGCGCTCGCAGCGATGCGGGCGATGCTCGGCCATGGCGGCATCGTCGTGTTCGACGACAGCGTGGACATGGCCAGGCAGGCCCGCTTCGCCTTCGAATTCTGCGCCAAGGAAAGCTGCGGCAAGTGCACGCCCTGCCGCATCGGCGCGACGCGCGGGGTCGAGACGATGGACCGCATCATCGCCGGCACTGAGGTTCCCAAGAACATCGCCGTGCTGCGCGATCTCTCGAAGCTGATGACCGACGCCTCGCTCTGCGCCATGGGCGGCCTGACCCCCATGCCGGTGCTGAGCGCGCTCAACCATTTCCCTGAGGATTTCGACCGTCCTCCGCTGCCCCTGGCGGCCGAGTGAGGAGGCCACGATGAGCCTGATCAAGGAAATCGACTACGGCACGCCGATCCGGCTCTCCGAGAAGACGGTGACGCTGACCATCGACGGCCAGAGCGTCACGGTCCCTGCGGGCACCTCGGTGATGGCCGCCGCCATGAGCCTCGGCACCAAGATCCCGAAGCTCTGCGCCACCGACTCGCTCGAACCCTTCGGCTCCTGCCGGCTCTGCCTCGTCGAGATCGAGGGCCGGCGTGGCACGCCCGCCTCCTGCACCACGCCGGCCGAGGATGGCATGGTCGTCCGCACCCAGTCGGAGAACCTCTCCGGGCTGCGCAAGGGGGTGATGGAGCTCTATATCTCCGACCATCCGCTGGACTGCCTGACCTGTTCCGCCAATGGCGATTGCGAATTGCAGGACATGGCCGGCGCGGTCGGCCTGCGCGAAGTCCGCTACGGCTATGATGGCGAGAACCACGTCTTCGCCAAGGGCAAGGACGGCGCGGTCAACGAGAACTGGCTCGCGAAGGACACCTCGAATCCGTACTTCACCTACGACCCGTCGAAATGCATCGTCTGCAATCGCTGCGTGCGCGCTTGCGAGGAGGTGCAGGGCACCTTTGCGCTGACGATCACCGGACGCGGCTTCGACTCACGGGTCGCGGCGGGGCCGACCGACTTCCTGGGCTCGGAATGCGTTTCCTGCGGTGCCTGCGTGCAGGCCTGCCCGACGGCGACGCTGATGGAAAACAAGGTCATCGAGCACGGCCAGCCCGAGCATTCGGTGGTGACGACCTGCGCCTATTGCGGCGTCGGCTGCTCTTTCAAGGCTGAGATGCAGGGCGACCGCGTCATCCGCATGGTGCCCTACAAGGACGGCAAGGCGAACGAGGGCCATTCCTGCGTCAAGGGCCGCTTCGCCTGGGGCTATGCGACCCATACCGACCGCATGACCAAGCCGATGATCCGGGCGAAGATCACCGACCCGTGGCGCGAAGTCTCCTGGGAAGAGGCGATCAATTACGCGGCCTCCGAGTTCAAGCGCATCCAGGCGAAGTATGGCCGTGAATCGGTCGGCGCCATCACCTCGTCGCGCTGCACCAACGAGGAGGTCTTCCTCGTCCAGAAGCTGGTGCGCGCCGCCTTCCGCAACAACAATGTCGATACCTGCGCCCGCGTCTGCCACTCGCCGACCGGCTATGGCCTGCGAACGACGCTCGGCACCTCGGCCGGCACGCAGGACTTCAAGTCCGTCGCCAAATCCGACGTCATCCTGGTCATCGGCGCGAACCCGACCGACGGACACCCGGTCTTCGCCTCGCGCATGAAGAAGCGCATCCGCCAGGGCGCCCGCCTGATCGTCGCCGATCCCCGCCGGATCGACATGGTGCAGTCGCCGCATGTGAAGGCGGACTACCACCTGCCGCTGCGCCCCGGCACCAATGTCGCGCTGCTCAATGCGCTGAGCCATGTCGTCGTGACCGAGGGGCTGATCGACGAGGCCTATGTCCGCGAGCGCTGCGATCTCGGCGATTTCGAGCATTGGGCCCGCTTCGTCGCCCGCGAGGAGAATTCGCCGGAAGCGAGCGAGACCTATACCGGCGTGCCGGCAGCCGATGTCCGGGCCGCGGCACGGCTCTATGCCACCGGGGGCAATGGCGCGATCTATTACGGGCTCGGCGTCACCGAGCACAGCCAGGGYTCRACCACSGTSATGGCGATGGCGAACCTCGCCATGGCGACCGGCAATATCGGGCGCGACGGCGTCGGCATCAATCCGCTGCGCGGCCAGAACAATGTCCAGGGCTCCTGCGACATGGGCTCCTTCCCGCACGAATTTTCGGGCTATCGCCACGTCTCCGACGATTCGACCCGGCAGGTCTTCGAGATGCTCTGGGGCGTGCCGCTCGATCCCGAGCAGGGCCTGCGCATCAACAACATGCTGGACGAGGCCGTCGGGGGCACCTTCAAGGGCCTCTATGTCCAGGGCGAGGACATCGCCCAGTCGGACCCGAACACCAAGCATGTCACGGCGGGCCTCGCCTCGATGGAATGCGTCGTCATCCAGGACATCTTCCTGAACGAGACGGCGAAATACGCCCATGTCTTCCTGCCCGGCGCCTCCTTCCTGGAGAAGGACGGCACCTTCACCAATGCCGAGCGCCGCATCAACCGCGTGCGGCAGGTGATGGCGCCGCTCGCCGGCAAGGACGAGTGGCAGGTCACGATCGATCTGGCCCGCGCGCTGGGCTATGAGATGGCCTATGGCCATCCCAGCGAGATCATGGACGAGATCGCGCGGTTGACGCCGAGCTTCGCCGGCGTCTCCTACGACAAGCTCGACAAGCTCGGCTCGGTGCAGTGGCCCTGCAACGACAAGGCGCCGACCGGCACGCCCCTGATGCATGTCGATCGCTTCGTGCGCGGCAAGGGCAAGTTCATGATCACCGAATACGTCCCGACCGACGAGCGGACGGGGCCGCGCTTCCCGCTGCTGCTCACGACGGGCCGCATCCTCTCGCAATACAATGTCGGCGCGCAGACCCGGCGCACCGAGAACGGCGCCTGGCATGACGAGGACGTGCTGGAGATCCACCCCTTCGATGCCGAGAGCCGCGGCATCCGCGACGGCGACCTTGTCGCGCTGGCCAGCCGCTCGGGCGATATCGCGCTCCGGGCCGTGATCTCCGAGCGGATGCAGCCGGGCGTGGTCTATACGACCTTCCACCATGCCAAGACCGGCGCCAACGTCATCACCACCGACTATTCGGACTGGGCGACGAACTGCCCGGAATACAAGGTCACCGCCGTCGACGTCCGGCGCACAAACGCTTATTCCGCCTGGCAGGAGAAGAATTTCGAAGAGGACGTGACCTTGCGCCGGATCGCGGAGCGCCTGCCCGATGCCGCGGAGTAACCCGCCCGCCCAGCCGCCGGCCTCGGCCGCCGTCACGGCCCGGCCGCTGCGTTTCGGCGCAGCGCAGGAGGATGCACGCGAGATCGAGGTCGCCGTCGAGACGCCCATCAACATCGTCTACGGCAACATGCCCTATGCGGTGATGATGGCGAGCCCGTCGGATCTCGAGGATTTCGTCACCGGATTCAGCCTGACCGAGGGCATCGTGCGTGGCGCGGACGAGATCCGCAGCATCACGGTCGAGCCGAAGGACGAGGGCGTGATCGTCACGGTCGAGCTCGCGCCGGGCCGCTTCCGCGAGCATCTGGCGCGGCGGCGCAATCTCTCGGGCCGGACATCCTGCGGGCTCTGCGGCGTCGAGACCATCGAGGAAATTCCGATGGCCGACGCCGCGACGCGGGCTTCACGCGCCGTATCTGCCGCGGCGATCGAGGCCGCGCTTACGGCGCTCGACAAGCACCAGCCGCTGAACCAGCTCACCCGCGCGGTCCATGGCGCCGCCTGGTGCGATGCCGCCGGCGCGATCCTGGCAGTGCGTGAGGATGTCGGCCGCCACAACGCCCTCGACAAGCTGATCGGCGCGCGGCTCCGGGCCGGGGCCGATGCCCACGAGGGCTTCCTGCTCGTCACCAGCCGCGCCTCCTTCGAGATGGTCGAGAAGGCCGCGATCTTCGGCGCGGGAACGCTGGTCGCGATCTCCGCGCCGACCTCGCTCGCGATCGAGCGTGCGAAACATCTGGGCCTGACAGTTGCGGCGGTCGCCCGGCGCGATGGCTGCATCGTCTTCACCGGTGCGCTCGCGCCGGAACCCGAGGCCATCGCCCGATGACGGAGGCCGGCCTGACCACCGATCACCACGCCGAAAACGTCGAGAAGCTCCGGCGCATGGCCGGGCAGATCGCCGATTTCTTCAAGGCCTATCCTGAGGCGGAGGCGGCCGCCTCCGTCGCCGACCATATCAACCAGTTCTGGACCGGACGCATGCGCGGCGACTTCCTCGCCGCCTTCGCCGACCGGCCGGAGGACCTCACGCCCCTGCTGCGGCATGCCCTGTCGCGGATCAGGCCGGGGCGCGGAGGTTAGCAGCCAGACGCCGGTCCTGCCGGCGACAAGAGATGACAACGAGCCGGGACCCTACCTGGCCCGAACGGCGAAGCCATGGGGAAAGGAACCGGGGAATGAGTGTCGCAGAGGATATCGGACAGATCGGGGGCGGCATCGGCCTGCTCGACCGTGAAAGGACCATCGCCAAGGCCGGCTTCAACCGCTGGCTGGTGCCGCCGGCTGCGCTTTGCATCCATCTGTGCATCGGCATGGCCTATGGCTTCTCGGTGTTCTGGCTGCCGCTGAGCCAGGCGATCGGCATCACCAAGCCCGTCGCCTGCGCCGCGGATGTCGGCCTGATCGGCTCGCTGTTCACCACCGCCTGCGACTGGAAGGTCGCCGATCTCGGCTGGATGTACACGCTGTTCTTCGTGCTGCTCGGCTCCTCGGCCGCGATTTGGGGCGGCTGGCTGGAGCGCGTCGGCCCGCGCAAGGCGGCCTTCGTCTCGACCTTGTGCTGGTGCGGCGGCCTTCTGGTCTCAGCGCTCGGCGTCTACACGCACCAGCTCTGGCTGATGTGGCTCGGCTCCGGCGTGATCGGCGGCATCGGGCTCGGCCTCGGCTATATCTCGCCGGTCTCGACCTTGGTGAAATGGTTCCCGGACCGGCGCGGCATGGCCACCGGCATGGCGATCATGGGCTTCGGCGGCGGTGCGATGATCGGCTCGCCGCTCGCGGACATGCTGATGAACACCTTCAAGACCCCGGCCTCGGTCGGCGTCTGGCAGACCTTCGTCGCGATGGCCGCGATCTATTTCGTCTTCATGATGGCCGGCACCTTCGGCTACCGCGTGCCGCCGGCGAACTGGCGCCCGGAGGGCTGGACGCCCCCGGCGACGCAGAACGCGATGATCACCTCCGGCCATGTCCATCTCCAGAACGCGCACAAGACGCCGCAGTTCTGGCTGATCTGGGCGGTGCTCTGCCTCAACGTCTCCGCCGGCATCGGCGTGCTCGGCATGGCCTCGCCGATGCTGCAGGAGATATTCGCGGGCTCGCTGATCGGCAAGCCGGAGATCGGCTTTGCCGCCCTCGACGCCGGGCAGAAGACGCAGATCGCCACGATCGCGGCCGCCTTCGTCGGCCTGCTCTCGCTGTTCAACATCGCCGGGCGCTTCTTCTGGGCCTCGCTCTCGGACAAGCTCGGCCGCAAATTGACCTATGCCACCTTCTTCGGGCTGGGCATCCTGCTCTACGCGCTCTCGCCCTGGGCGGCGCATGCCGGSTCGCTGGCGCTSTTCGTCGGCTTCTTCTGYATCATCCTGTCGATGTATGGCGGCGGCTTCGCGACGGTGCCGGCCTATCTCGCCGACATGTTCGGCACGCAGTTCGTCGGCGCCATCCATGGCCGGCTGCTGACGGCCTGGTCGACCGCCGGTATCATCGGCCCTGTCGTGGTGAACTATATCCGCGAGGCGCAGATCAATGCCGGCGTGCCGCGCGCCCAGGTCTATGACCGCACCATGTACATCCTTGCGGGCATGCTGGTGCTCGGCTTCCTCTGCAACCTGCTGATCCGCCCGGTCGCGGCGAAGTGGTTCATGAAGGATGCCGAGGTCGCGGCGCTGCAGGCCCGCACGGCCAATGCCAATGCGACCGCGCATTACGGCTCCTACGGCATCGGCAAGGGCGGTGTTGACGGCACGGCCCTGCTCGCCTGGGCCGTCGTCGGCCTGCCGATCGCCTGGGGCGTCTGGATCACGCTGTCGAAGTCGCTGGCGCTGTTCCGCTAGGCGGAGTTCGCCGGAGCCATGACGCCAAGCCCGCATCGGCAGACCGGTGCGGGCTTCGCCGTTCCCGGCTCGTCGTCATCTGTCCCGACAATGAACCTGCTACGCTCTCGCCCGTTGTGGAGAGGCGGCCTCCCCGGATGCCGCCATCCAGCTTCGATCACGAGAGGAGACAGCGTCATGGCGATCAACAAGACCGGCTCGGCCCATTGGGAAGGCGGCATCAAGGACGGCAAGGGCGCGATCTCGACGCAGACAGGCTCGCTCAAGGACTATCCTTACGGCTTCGCCAGCCGCTTCGAGGGCAAGCCCGGCAGCAACCCGGAAGAATTGCTCGGCGCGGCGCATGCCGCCTGCTTCACCATGGCGCTGTCGCTGATCCTCGGCGAAGCCAAGCTGACCGCCGAGGCGCTCGATACCACGGCGCAGGTGACGCTCGACAAGCTCGACGACGGCTACGCCATCACCACGATCCATCTCACCCTCAAGGGCAAGGTGCCCGGCACCGACCAGGCGACCTTCCAGTCACTGGCCGACAAGGCCAAGGCCGGTTGTCCGGTCTCGAAGCTGTTCAAGGCGCCGATCACGCTCGAGGCGACGTTGGTAGGTTGAGTTTCCGGCTGCAACGTCATGCTCGCCCTTGTGG
>NZ_JBFRDQ010000065.1:0-20193 GCF_052113865.1 Allobosea sp. TAB14
CGCCTGCATCGACGAGGTGGCGCAGGCTGTCGGCCGTGCTGCCGCCCGCCGGGCAGAGGATCATCCCGTCGGGCCTGTACTCGGCCAGGGAGTTCAGCACGCGCTCCTGCCGCTCMAGRTYCTCSGCATAGGTGCCGAGCAGGATCGAGCGGCCATAGGCTGCCGTGGCTCCGTCGATCGCCGCCAGAAGCTCGGCGAAATACGGATTGGTGATGTCGTGAAAGCCGACGCCGATGATGTTGGTGCGGTCGGTGCGGAGCGCCGCGGCACTGCGGTTGTAGCTGTAGCCCATCTGGCGCGCGATCTCGCGCACGCGGCCGCGCGTCGCCTCGGCGACCAGCGGGGAATCCCGCAGGGCCAGCGASACCGTCGCCGTCGASACSGASAGATGGTCGGCGATGATCTGAAGAGTGACGCGGCTGCGGCCRGCGGGGGGCGTGGGGCTTGGCGGGGACGGGCCGTCGGCGTTCATCAGGGGTCCAGGTCAAGGGCTGGCCTCGTCAAGCGTCCCGAAGCCAGTCGTTTCGTCGATATCTCTGCCGTTCGCATACTCATACAGACAAGCAGGAGAATATGAAAATGAGCGCTGGCAAGGAAGCGATCGGCTTTATCGGCGTCGGGCTGATGGGCCAGGGCATGGCCGCCAATCTGGTCGCGAAGGGCTTTCCGCTGACCGTGATGGGCCATCGCAACCGCAAGCCGGTCGAGGATCTTGTTGCGGCCGGCGCCGTCGAGGCGAAGACGCCGGCGGAGCTGGCGGCGCGCTCGGACATCATCTTCCTGTGCGTCACCGGCTCGGCGCAGGTCGAGGAGGTGCTCAAGGGCGAGAACGGCATCATCGCCGGGGCGAAGCCCGGCACGATCGTGGTCGATTGCTCGACCTCCGATCCGACCGTCACGGTCCGGCTCGCCGCCGAGCTCGAGGCCAAGGGGTTGCACCTTGCCGATGCGCCGCTCGGCGGCACGCCGGCACAGGCCGCGCAGGGCCAGCTCTCGGCGATGATCGGCGCCGCGCCCGAGGTGTTCGCCCGGATCAGGCCGGCCTGCGAGGCCTGGGCGCAGAAGATCGTCCATCTCGGTCCCGTCGGCGACGGGCACAAGATGAAGCTGATCAACAACTTCCTCTCGATGGGCTATGCCGCGATCTATGCCGAAGCGCTGACGCTCAGTCAGAAGATCGGCATCACGCCGCAGACCTTCGACAGTGTGATCCGGGGCAGCCGAATGGATTGCGGCTTCTACCAGACCTTCATGCAATATGTGCTGGAGCGCGACCGCGACGCGCACAAATTCACCCTCGTCAACGCGTTGAAGGATGTGCGCTATCTGGAAGGCGTCGCCAATGCGGCCGGCGTCGCGAACCCGATCGGCAATGCCGTGAAGAACAGCTACGCCACCGCCGTCGCCAGCGGGCGGGGCGGGGATTACGTGCCGATGATCTCGGACTGGATCGCGGAACTCAACGGCGTCTCGCTCGCCGCGAAGGGGTGACGCTTCAGGGGTTTGCCAGCAGCCGCGAGAGGCTGTCGGAGAGGCCGGTGCTGCCGACGGGGGCGGGGAGGGCGAAATCGCCGCTCTGCGGTTTCGCCGGCGGCTCTCGCAGCGTTTCGAGCAGCATCGTCACTCCGGCCTCGGCCGAGCAGATCACCGGCACGGAGACATGCGGCTGGACGCGCGCGGCAAGGCTGGCGAGCCCGGCTCCGCCGAGGATGACGGCGCCGGCACCGTCACGCGCCACGGTTCGGTTGCAAGCTTCCGCGAGCAGGGTGACAGAGCCGTCGGGATCGCGCGCGATGTCGGCGCCGGTYGGCGCCACGGTCTCGACCGCGGCGAGCCGGCCAGCAAGCCCGAGCGAGCCGAGGAACTCCCGCAGCATCGGCCCCCAGCGCTCGCCGCCGGTCACGATCGAGAAGCGTTCCGCCTGCCGGGCCGCGAGCCGGCTGCTGGCCTCCGCCATGCCGATCACGGGCACGCGCGCCAGCTCCTTGAGGGCGAGGAGGCCGGGATCGCCGAAGCAGGCGAGATAGACGCCGTCGCAATCCGCGCCGTGCTCGGCGAAGGCGTCGAGCGCCGCATGGGCCGCGATGGCGGCGGCGCTGCGGCTGGCGATGTATTGCGCGCCGAAGCGGCCCGTGACCGGGACGAGCGTCGTCTCCGGCGGCAGATGYGGCTGGATAGCCCGCACGACCAGCGCCGTCATCTCCGGCATCGTATTCGGGTTGATGAGGAGGAGGCGCATCTGGGCTTTCGGGGAAGCGTCGAGAGGAGGCAGGGCGGGCTGCTCGCAGCCCCGGTGAGCTCAAGCGCCGGCACCATAATGCGGATCCAGGCGGCCGTCAGCTCAGCCGTGGCCATGGCCTGCCCCTTGGGGCGATGATGCGCCTAGAAGCGATCGGCCGCGAAGGGCTTGAGATCGCAGAAGGGTGGGGTGCCGGTCATCGCTTCCGCCAGAAGCCGACCGGTGGCCGGACCCAAGGTGAAGCCGTGATGAGCGTGGCCGAATGCAAACCACAGGCTGCGATGCCGGGGAGCCCGGCCGATGATCGGCAGCATGTCGGGCAGGCAAGGGCGCGCGCCGCGCCAGGGCTCGGCATCGAGACGCTGGCCGAGCGGCATGATCCGCCGTGCGATCTTCTCCGCGCGATCGAGCTGCCAGGTGTCCGACGGCTCGTCGCGGCCAGCCAGCTCGATGCCGGTGGTCAGGCGAATGCCGCGCTGCATCCGGCTCAGAACGAAACCCGCCTGCGCATCGCAGAGCGGATAGTGCGGCGTCGATTCGTCCGCGGCGGCGTAATGCATATGATAGCCGCGCTTGAAGCCGAGCGGGAAACGATAGCCGAAGCCTTTACAGACATCGCCTGACCAGGGCCCAAGCGCGACGACGACCTCCGAGCCCCGCCAGGTTCCGGCATGGGTCGGGAGGTGCCATTCCGCGCCTTCCTGACGCAAGGCGAACGCATCCGCCTTCGCCAGCGCGCCGCCGCGCGCGGAGAAGAGTTCGGCATAGGCGCGCGTCACCGCGCCGGGATCGCGGACCGTCACCGGATCGCGCCAGTGCACGGCGCCGGCCGCGGCATCGGGCAGCAAGGCAGGCTCCAGGCTGCGTAGGGCCTCAGGCTGGAGCACGTCATAAGCAAGCCCGTAGCCACTCAGCTCTGCCGCCGTTCGAACCGCCTGGGCGAGGGCGCGCGGGTCGCGATAGAGCTCGATCCAGCCCTCGCTCCGCATCAGCGCCTCCGTGCCGGCGGCTTTCGTCCAGTGCCGGTGCTCGTCGATGCTGCGCTCGATCAGGGGCAGGACGGCGCGGCCCAGCCTGTCGAGTCGGTCCGGCGCCGAGTTCCACCAGTAGCGCGCCAGCCAGGGCGCCATCCGCAGCAATGTCGCCGGCCGGTAGCGCACGGCGATGGAGCGGTTCGAGGCGAAGGCGGCGAGTGTCGCGAGATCGCGGGGAAAGGCATAGGGAACGACGGAAGAGCGCTCGATCAGCCCGGCATTGCCATGGCTGGTTTCGGCTCCCGGCTCGCCGCGATCGACCAGCAGGACGGTGCGGCCGCGCTCCTGCAGATGCAGGGCGGTGCTGACGCCGATGATGCCGGCCCCGAGCACGATGACATCCGCCTGTCCTGTCGCCATCGCCATCGCCAGTCGAATCCGTCCCCGAAAGCCCATGTTCGGGGCATAGCCGAGCCCTAATTGAATCGTCTTTGCAAGCCGTTCACCGACATCAAGATGCGCGAGGCGACCGCCTTCGCCGTCAACCGGAAGGAGATCCTGACCAGCCTCTCTGGCGGCAATCTCCTCGCGGCTAATATGTGGGGGGCGTGATGGCGCTGACGATCTCGCTCGGCTCGTCGGCTGCATTGCGGAAGCGGTGCGGTTCGCGGCTGTCGAAATAATAACCATCGCCGGGGTGCAGGATCGCCGTCCGGCCCGAGACGGTCACCTCGACCGCGCCGCGGATGACGAGGCCGCCCTCCTGCGCCGAATGAAAGAAGGCCTCGCCCGTATCGGCCCCGGGAGCGTAGGTTTCATGCAGCATCAGCATCGAGCGATTGGGAAATCCGGTCCCGATCACGCGGTAGGAAATGGCGTCCGCACGACCGATTTCCGCCATCTCCGCAGCTCGGCAGAACGGATTTGGCGGCGACACCGCATTAAAATCCAGAAAAAAGCCCGATAGGGTCGTGCCGAGCGCGTCGAGCACCGCATGCAGCGTGTCGAGGGACGGGCTGATCAGGTCCCGCTCGATCAGCGAAATCGAAGAGTGGGACACGCCCGAGCGCAGGGCGACGGCGCGCACGCTGAGCTTGCGGCGTTGGCGCAGCTCCCTCAACCGGTCGCCGATCTTCATGGAAGGCCTCCTTCACGCGGGCGCCGCATCTGAGCGCAATTGGTGATTATCTTCAACACGCCCGGGCGCCCTCCTTGCGTCGCTGCCATGCGGCGGGGAAGCTTGCCGCCCATTCCCGCCCACTGGAACAAGCCGCATGCCCAACTCCGCCCCCGCCCTGGACGCCCGGATCACGCGCATCAAGGCCCCCCAGCGCAGCGCCTGGAGCGACAACACTCCCGTCGAGACCACGGTGAAGGCCGTTCTGGATCGTGTGCGGCGCGATGGCGACGACGCTCTGCGGCATTATTCACGCGAGTTCGACAAGCTCGATATCGAGGCTTTCGAGATCACGCCGGCGGAGCGCGCCGCTGCGCTCGACGGGCTCGAGAAGCAGACCCGTGCCGATACCGAATTCGCCATCGAGCGTGTGCGAGCCTTCGCCGAGGCGCAGCGCAAGACGCTGCTTCCCCTGGAGATCGAGGCGCTGCCGGGGCTGCATCTCGGCCATCGCATCATTCCGATCGCGCGCATCGGCGCCTATGTGCCGGGCGGACGCTATCCGCTGCTCTCGGCGCCGATCATGACGATCGTGCCGGCCAAGGTCGCCGGCTGCGACGAGGTCGTCGCCTGCCTGCCCCCGGGAGCGCATCCGGCGATGATCGCGGGCTGTCACCTTTCAGGCGCCGACCGGATCTTCCGCGTCGGCGGCGCGCAGGCGATCGCCGCCATGGCCTTCGGCACCGAAAGTATCCCCGCGGTCGACAAGATCGTCGGCCCGGGAAACGCCTATGTGAACGAGGCCAAGCGGCAGGTCTTCGGCCTGGTCGGCATCGAYCAGCTCGCCGGGCCGAGCGAGATCTTCGTCGTCGCCGACGAGACCGGCGATGCGGTGACGATCGCGGTCGATCTGCTGGCACAGGCGGAGCATGACGTGCGCACCCGCGTCGGCCTGATCACCACGGATCGCGGCCTGGCGGAGAAGGTGCTCGTCGAGATCGAGCGCCAGCTCGGCAACCTCTCGACCGCGCCGGTCGCCGCCGCGGCCTGGCGCGACTATGGCGAGATCGCCGTCTGTGCCGATGAGGCGACGATGCTGGCCTATTCCGACCAGATCGCCGCCGAGCATCTGGAGGTGCATACGCGCGATGCGCATGCAACGGCCGCGAAGTTGCGCAATTACGGCTCCATCTTCATCGGCGTCGCCGCAAGCGTGGTCTATTCGGACAAATGCTGCGGCACGAACCACACGCTGCCGACCATGGCGGCCGGGCGCTATACCGGCGGCCTCTGGGTCGGCTCCTACCTCAAGACCTGCACGCATCAATGGCTGGACGAGCGTGGCGTCGCGGCCGTGGCCCCGCCGGCGATGCGCCAGAGCGCCAGCGAGGGGCTCGAAGGGCACCGCCGCGCGGCGGCGCTGCGTCTGGCGCCCGCGCAATTGTTGAGCGAGATCGGCGCCTGATCAGCAAGAAGATTTCCGTAGCGTGATGCTGCGAAGCGAGGTCCAATACGGACAAGGTAGCCGGCATTCCGCGAGGGGCGGAGCAGCCGGATCAGAACGGGAGAAGACCATGACATCGTTGAAGGCCCTATTCGCAGGCTCGACGCTCGCGGCGGGACTGATGCTCGCCGGCCTCGGCACGGCGGCTGCCCGCGACCTCACCGTCGTCTCCTGGGGCGGCAACTACCAGGACGCGCAGCGCAAGATCTACTTCAAGCCCTTCGCCGAGAAGACCGGCAAGCCGGTGCTCGACGAATCCTGGGATGGCGGCGTCGGCGTCGTCCAGGCGAAGGTGAAGGCGGGGACGCCGAACTGGGACGCCGTGCAGGTCGAGGCCGACGAACTCGCCATCGGCTGCGCCGACGGCCTCTACGAAAAGCTCGACTGGAACAAGCTCGGCGGCAAGGACAAGTTCCTGCCGAGCGCCGTCAGCGATTGCGGCGTCGGGGCGATCGTCTGGTCGACGCTCTTGTCCTACGATTCCGAGAAGCTGAAGACCGCGCCGACCTCCTGGGCGGATTTCTGGGACACCAAGAAGTTCCCGGGCAAGCGGGCCCTGCGTCGCGGGCCGAAATATGCGCTCGAATTCGCGCTGATCGCCGATGGCGTCGCGCCGAAGGACGTCTACAAGGTGCTGCGCGACAAGGGCGGCGTCGACCGCGCCTTCAAGAAGCTCGACGAGATCAAGTCCGATATCGTCTGGTGGGAGTCGGGCGCGCAGCCGCTGCAACTGCTGAAATCCGGGCAGGTCGTGATGACCTCGGCCTATAACGGCCGCATCAGCGGCATCAACAAGACCGAGGGCACCAAGTTCAAGACCGTCTGGCCGGGCAGCATCTACGCCGTCGACAGCTGGGTGATCCTGAAGGGCAGCCCGAACAAGGACCAGGCGATGGATTTCATCGCTTTCGCCAGCCTGCCGGAAAACCAGTCCAAGCTGCCGCAGGATATCGCCTACGGCCTGCCCAACAAGGCCGCCGCGGCCGCCGTCCCGGCCGACCTCGCCGCGGACCTGCCGACCGCGCCGCAGAATCTCGAGAATGCGATCGCGATCGACGTCGACTACTGGAACGACAACATCGAAGACCTGACCAAGCGCTTCAACGCCTGGGTCGGCAAGTAGGTCGGCAAGCGGATCGGCGAGCGGGGCGGCCAGCAGCCGTCTCCGCTTCGCCGTGCTTCATGCAGAGAGCCCCGGGCGCGCCACGTGCGTCCGAGGTCGCTTCAGCCGATCGCCCGGTGTGGCATCGTCCTTGCGAAGGGCTCCTCGCCGCGGCCACGACGGCTTCGCCTCATCCGTCACGAGAAGATTGATCCTTTGCGAGATTCGAATCCGTTCATTCATTTCGAGGCCATCAGCAAGGTATTCGGCACGGTCACGGTGGTCGATTCGCTCGACTTCCATGTCGCGCAGGGCGAGTTCGTCAGCCTTCTCGGCCCTTCGGGCTCGGGCAAGACGACGCTTCTGATGATGCTCGCCGGCTTCGAGACCCCCACCGGCGGGAGCATCCATGTCGATGGGCGGCGTGTCGAGCATCTGCCGCCGCACAAGCGCGAGATGGGCGTSGTCTTCCAGAACTACGCCCTGTTCCCGCATATGACGATCGCCGAGAATGTCGGCTTTCCGCTCAAGATGCGCGGCGTCGCCMGGGCSGARCGCGAGGCRAGGGTGAAGCGCGCGCTCGAKCTGGTGCGCCTSRGCCATCTCGCCGACCGCMRGCCCTCGCAGCTCTCCGGCGGCCAGCAGCAGCGCATCGCKYTSTCSCGCGCCCTCGTCTACGAGCCCAAGGTCGTGCTGATGGATGAGCCGCTGAGCGCGCTCGACAAGCAATTGCGCGAGCATATGCAGCTCGAGATCCGCGCCTTGCATCGTGAACTCGGGCTGACGGTCATCTTCGTCACGCATGATCAGGGCGAGGCGCTGACCATGTCGGACCGTGTCGCCGTGCTCAACCGCGGCAAGATCGAGCAGTTCGATACGCCGTCGGGTCTCTATGACAGGCCGCGGACACGCTTCGTCGCCGAGTTCATCGGGGAGACGAACCTGCTCGCCGGGCGCGTCTCCCAGCGCCAGGGCGAGGCCGCGACGATCCTGCTCGCATCCGGTGCGCGCGTGACCTGCGACAGCGCGGCGGCCTTCGAGACCGGCCACGACGTGATGATCTCGGTTCGTCCGGAAATGCTGCATCTCGTGCAGGATGCCGACGCTGCCAACGCCTTGCCGGTGACGATCGAGGACCATGTCTATCATGGCGATCACATCCGCCTGCACCTCGCCTGCGGCGAAAGCCGGCTCGTCGCAAGGGCCGGGCGACGCGATGCGGCGCCGCCGATCGGCAGCAAGGCATTCGCCAGCTTCGCCCAGGGCGATTGCTCGCTGGTGGCGCCATGAGCGCGCGCCTCAAAGCCCTGCTGCTGATCCTGCCGCTGGTGATCTTCCTCGGCCTGTTCTTCCTCTGGCCGCTCTGGATGATGGTTTCGACTGCGGTGCAGGGCGGCACCGTGCGCCTGGCCTTCCCCCAGACGGCGATCGCGATCGCGAGCTGGGACGGCAGCGGCCCGCCGCCGGCCCCGCTGCAGGCGGCGCTCGTCCGGGATTTGCGGGCCGATACGCCGCAGGAACGCTTCGGCGATGCCGTGCGAACCCTCAACAGCCAGCAGGCCGGCTTCCGCACGCTTCTCCCGCGCACGGCGCGTGCGGTGCGGGAGAGCGGCGAAACCGATGCGATCGATCTTCAGGCCGTCGATCCGCGCTGGAGCGATCAGGGCTATTGGCTGGCGCTGAAGCGCAGCATGCCGGCCTATACCGACGCCAACCTGCTGGCGGCGGTCGACCTCAAGCGCAATGACGAGGCGCGGATCGAGCCGGTCGAGCCCGATTTCGCCGTCAACCGCGCGATCATGCTGCGCACCTTCACCATCGCCACACAGGTCACGCTGCTTTGCGCCGCGATCGGGCTGCCCTTCGCGATGCTGGCGGCGAGCGTGWCGGGCTGGAAGCGCAATGCGCTGCTCATCGCCGTGCTGCTGCCGCTATGGACCTCGTTGCTGGTGCGCACGGCGGCCTGGCTGATCCTGCTGCAGGATAACGGGCTCATCAACCAGATGCTGCGGGCGATCGGGCTGATCGATTCTCCGCTTGCGCTCATCTACAACCGCACCGGCGTGCTGATCGCGATGACGCATGTGCTGCTGCCGCTGATGGTGCTGCCGATCTATGCCAGCCTGATCGCGATCCCGCGCAATCTGATGCCGGCCGCCGCCGCGCTGGGCGCCGCGCCGCTGCAGGCCTTTCGCCACGTCCTGCTGCCGCTCGCCATGCCGGGCCTGCTCTCGGGCTCGCTGCTCGTCTTCATGGTGGCGCTCGGCTACTATATCACCCCGGCCCTGACCGGCGGAGCGGGCGACCAGATGATCAGCTCGGTCATCGCCTTCTACGCCACCGGAACGGCGAAYTGGGGSATGGCGGGYGCGCTCGGCCTGTTCCTGCTGGTGCCGACGACCGTGCTCTACATCSTYTACRRCCGGCTCTCGCGCACGCCGCTGGTGCMGRCATGAGCGTCGCGGCGGTTCGTCCGGGCAGTGCGGCCTTCAACGCGCTGCGGCTCGCCTTCGGGGCTCTGGCTGTCGCCTTCCTGCTGCTGCCGCTGGTCGCGATCCTTCCGCTGGCCTTCACCGACAGCGTCTTCCTCGTCTACCCGATCAGCGGCCCCTCGATGCGCTGGTTCGGGGCGCTGGCGGAAAGCCAGGCCTGGACCCGCGCGATCGTCAATTCGCTGATTATCGGTACGGGCGCGACCGTCGTCGCGACGGTGATCGGGACGTTGGCGGCGCTCGGCCTGAGGCGTGAGCTCGTGCCCTTTTCGGGGCTGCTGCGCTCGATCTTCCTGCTGCCGATGGTGGTGCCGGCGGTCGTGCTCGGCGTCGGCATGCAGATCCTCTATGCTCGTATGGGGCTGGCCTCGAGCTATCTCGGGGTGATCATCGCGCATGCCGTGCTGTGCGTGCCCTTCGTCCTCGTCAATGTCTCGGGCTCGCTCGCCAGCATGGACCCGGCGCTGGAGCGCGCGGCGGCCAGTCTCGGCGCCTCCCCGGTCAATGTCTTCCGGAACGTGACCCTGCCGCTGGCCATGCCGGGCATCCTCACCGGCGCGGTCTTCGCCTTCGCCACCTCGCTCGACGAGGTGGTGATCACGCTGTTCGTCGCCGGCCCCAACCAGACGACGCTCGCCCGCCAGATGTTCTCCTCCCTGCGCGAGAACATCAGCCCGGCCATCGCCGCAGCCGCCTTCATCATCATGATCCTCACCTTCCTCCTCCTCTTCGCCGTGAAGGGAGCTGCGCTTGTCCAGGCACTGCGCCGGAAGCGGGGGATCGAGGGCAGCTAGGAGTGTGGCCTGCGGCGTGATCGTGCGGATGCAGGTTGCGAACCGGGTTCACGCTTTTCAGCGGCGAAGCCAGGTGCGGGATCGTGGAGAGCCGAACTCCACAAGCTCCGTGAAGGAGATGGTGCCCCTGGCCGGGATCGAACCAGCACTCCTTGCGGAACTCGATTTTGAGTCGAGCGCGTCTACCAATTCCGCCACAGGGGCCCCGACGGGCCGGGGGACTATAGCGATCGATCGATACCGGTCAATCGCCGCGGCGGCACGGCGAAGAGGTTTTTCGGTCCCGGCGCAGGATGGCGACGTTTCGGCCTGTCGAAGCCGTTGCGCCACCGGCCGACGCATGCTCTAGAGCCGGATGATTTCAGACGGGATCACAGGGCGATCCCATCTGAAATCTGAATCCGTCTCTCACCAGGGAGTTAGAGCAGGATTTTCGCGAAAAACCGGTTCCCGCTTTTTCGCATCCTGCTCCAGAGCCGCCATGCTGAAGCGCCTCTACGAATGGACCATGTCGCTGGCCGCCCGCCCCCGGGCCGAGCTGTGGCTCGCGGTCGTCGCTTTCGTCGAGAGCTCCTTCTTCCTGATCCCGGCCGATGTGCTGTTCGTGCCGATGGCGCTGGCACGGCCGATGCGCGCCTATCGGCTGGCCTTCATCGCGACGCTGTTCTCGGTGCTGGGCGGCATCATGGGCTACGCCATCGGCTATTATGCCTTTGAGGCGCTGGCGAAGCCGGTGCTCGCCTTCTACGGCAAGCTCGATGCCTTCGACACTCTGCGCGCCTGCGCCGGCCCCGACACGACGCTGATCCTGCTGACGACCTCGGGGCTGGCCCATCTGCCGCCGATCAAGGTGGTGACGATCCTGGCCGGCGCGGTCCATATCGGTCTGACCTTCTTCGTCGTCTCCTGCATCCTTGCCCGCGGGGCGCGCTTCTTTGCGCTCGCCTTCCTGCTCAGGCGCTATGGCGACACAATCCGCCACTTCATCGAACGTCGCCTGAAAGTGATCGCCGTCGTCGCGGCCGCCGTGCTGATTCTGCTTTATTTCGGCCTCAAGCTGGTCGCAGGGTCGGGACAGCTTCTGTCCTGCTGAGCCGACGCCAATGACCAGTTCGACTTTCGAGACCGTCCCCGACCGGAGCCGGATGCTGACGCCGCTGCGGCTCATCGGCGCGATCGGCCTCATCAGCGCCGCCCTGATCGCCGGTGCCTGGTATTTCCAGCTCGTGCTCGGGCTGGTGCCGTGCAAGCTCTGCCTTGAACAGCGCGTGCCGCATTACGCCGCCATCGGCCTCGCGCTCGCCGCGTTGCTGCTGGCCCGCTCAGCGCGGCTGCAATGGCTGGCGCTGCTGGTACTGGCGGTGCTGATGGCCTGGAGCGCCGGGCTCGGCGTCTATCATTCCGGCGTGGAATGGGGCTGGTTCCTGGGGCCGAGCGATTGCGGTGGCGGCTCTTCCGCTGCGGCCGGCGTCCAGGACTTCATGAAGCAGTTGCAGAGCGTGCGCGTGGTCTCTTGCGGCGAGGCGGCGTGGCGCTTTCTCGGCCTGTCGCTTGCTGGCTGGAACGCCGTGGTTTCGGCCGGGCTCTTCCTACTCGCGGTCTTCGGGCTGACGCGACGCGCCTAGGTCGCGGGTCCGGCGCGGTAGCCTCTTTTCCGGAACCCGCATTCCGCTTTCCGGGCCGGGCTCTAGAGCATTTCCGCGTTTCTCTGAAGCGCGGAAATGCTCTAGCTCCTTGTTTTTCTGCATTTTCTTCACGCGAACCGGCATCCACTTCGCTCGAAAATGCTCTAGCGAAAGAAGGTCCAGAGCAGGCTCTCGCTCAGTTCCTTGAGCGCCTCGACCGCATCGGGCCGTTCGCGCGCGACGGCCGCGATCAGCGCATCCGCCAGGGCGAAGACCGCGGTCGGCGAATTGGGCAGGAGATGGCTGCGGGCGGGGGCAAAGAGCGTGACGTCGGCGATCGGCGTCAATGGCGAGGTCGGGCTGTCGGTGAGTGCGAGCACCCGGGCGCCGCGCTTCTTGGCGAARCTCGCGAGATCCAGGGTCGCGCGGGAGTAGCGCGGCACCGAGATCGCCACGACGAGATCGTCGGGGCCCGCCGACATCATGTGCCGGATGGCGCGCTCAGGCCCGGTGCGGGATGAGGCGAAGATGACATTGGCGTCGAGATAGAGAGCCAGCCCGTCCTCGAGGAAGGACGCGACATGGTGGCTCGCGCCGGACGCCGCGATGAAGACGCGCGGCGCCTTCAGCAGCAGTTCCACCGCCCGCGTCACGGCGTCTTCCGAGAGCCCGTCGCGCGCGGCCTGGAGGTTTCCGGCCTGATCGGCAAGCGCGGTCGCGAAGGTGGCGAAGCTCGAGCCGGCCTCGGCGCGGGCGCCGGCGAAGCTGTCGACCGGGGCATGGGCGAATTTCAGCGCCGCCGAGAGCGCGCCGCGAAACTCGCCATAGCCGCCATAGCCGAGCGCCCGGACGAAGCGCGTCACCGTGGCGTTGGAGGTGCCGCTGCCTTCCGCCAGCCCCTCGATGGTCATGGTCGCGACGTCGAGCGGATGCTGCAGCACGAAATCGGCCGCACGGCGATGGCCGCTGCTGAGCGACGGGTAGATCTGCGCGATCCGGTTCGAGAGATCCGTCGACGGCTTCAAGCCCTGGGACATGTGCCTCCGACCGGTTGACGTTCAAAAATTTTCATGTTTGCTACTCGACGAAAATAAACCTGTCAAAACGACAAGCGGGAGCGGTTATCGTCATGCGCACATCCTTGTTCCGCGCGGCCCTTGCGGTTGCGTGCCTGTCCACCACGGCGGTCTCCGCGCAAACCCTGCGCATTGCGCTGGCCTCCGAGCCGACGGCTGTCGATCCGCATTATCACGACCTCACGCCGAACAATGCGCTGGCTCAGCACATCTTCGACTCGCTGGTGCGCCAGGACGAGCAGCAGAAGCTGCATCCCAGCCTCGCGGCTTCCTGGGAGAATGACGGCAAGAACCGCTGGACCTTCAAGCTGCGCGACGGCGTGAAATTCTCCAACGGCAAGCCCTTCACGTCCGAGGATGTGGTCTTCACCTTCTGCCGCACGCTGAAGAACGAGACCAAGGTCTCGGATTCCTTCGCAGACGTCACCGGTAATTTCGCGGCCGTCGAGGCGCCCGATCCGCAGACGCTGGTCATCACCACCACCAATCCCGAGCCGCTGCTGCCGAACCTGCTTTCGGCGCTCCCCATCCTCTCGGCCTCCATCGTCGAGCACGGCCCGATCAGCTACGACGTCGCCAAGAACTGCGGCGTCACCGGTGCTTGGCCGACGGTCAGCGGCTTCAATGACGGCACGCTCACCATCGGGACCGGCCCCTACAAGCTCAAGTCCTATGTGCGGGGATCGGCGATCGAGCTCGAGCGCAACCCGACCTATTGGGGCAAGGCCGAGCCGTGGGCGACGGTCCGCCTGCTGCCGGTGACCAATGCCGGCCCGCGTCTCGCCGGCCTCCTCGCGGGCGATTACGACGTGATCGAGAACCCGGCGGCGCGCGACCTCGGCCGGATCAAGGACGACAAGCGCTTCGGCCATGTCATCACCCCCTCGACCCGCGTCGTCTATTTCCAGCTCGACGTCGCCCGCGACCAGAGCCCCTTCGTCAAGTCGGAGGACGGCAAGAACCCGCTGAAGGACCTGCGTGTCCGCAAGGCGATGTCGCTGGCCATCGACCGCGACGCCATCGTCAAGCGCATCATGGACGGCGCGGCCGAGCCGGCCTACCAGTACCTGCCGACCGGCATGTTCGGCACGCAGGCCAAGCCGGAGAAGCTCGCCTATGACCCGGCGCAGGCGAAGAAGCTTCTCGCCGAGGCCGGCTATGCCAAGGGCTTCCAGCTCACGCTCTCGACCACCAACGACCGCTACATCAACGACAGCCAGATCACCCAGGCCGTCGCGCAGTACCTGACCCAGGTCGGCATCAAGGCCGAGGTCGATGCGATGACGCGGGCGATCTACTTCCCGCGCCGCGCCAAGAAGGAATTCTCGGTCGCGATCGGCGGCTGGGGCTCCGGCACCGGCGAGGCTGCGTCGTTCCTGCGGCAGTGGCCGCCGACCCCGAACGAGGCCAAGACGCTGGGCGGCTCGAATTACGGCGGTTACAAGAACGACCAGTTTGACAAGGTCATCCGCGAGGCCGTCACCACGCTCGACGACGCCAAGCGCGACCAGCTCCTGCAGGAAGCCGGCAAGCTCGTCCTCGCCGACTACGCCTTCATCCCGATCCATTTCGAGAGCGGCATCTGGGCCTTCAAGTCCGATCTCGACGTCACGGGCCGCGCCGACCAGTACATGCTGGCGATGTCGGTGAAGCCGAAGGCGAAGTAAGCACCCGGCCGAGAGGCCCATCGACAAACCGGGCCGCCCGTGGAGGGCGGCCCGTGAACCATTGAGCGGAGCCGGTCGAGCATCATGACCGCCTATGTCCTGCAGCGACTGATCCAGAGCATGCTCGTGCTGCTCGCGGTCTCGGTCGTGGTGTTCTTCGCCGTCTACGGCATCGGCGACCCCGTCGAATTGCTCGTCTCGCCCTCGGCCAGCGCGGCCGAGCGCGAAGCGCTGGTCCGGCGCCTCGGCCTCGACCTGCCGGTCTGGCAGCAATATTTCGTCTTCATGGGCAATGCGCTCAAGGGCGATCTCGGCCGCTCCTTCGTGCATGGCGTGCCGGCGATCGAGCTCATTCTCGGGCGCCTGCCGGCGACCTTCGAGCTCGTCCTGCTCTCGATGACGCTGGCCATCGTCACCGGCGTGCCGCTCGGGCTCTATGCCGGGCTCGACCAGGACAGCCGGCCCTCGCGCATCATCATGGGCGCCACCGTCCTCGGCTTCTCGCTGCCGAGCTTCTGGAAGGGCATGATGCTGATCCTGCTCTTCGCGGTGGTCCTTCACTGGCTGCCGACGGCCGGGCGCGGCGAGACGGTCGAGGTCCTGGGCATCCGGACCAGCCTCCTGACCTGGGACGGGCTCGTCCATCTCGCCTTGCCCGCGATCAACCTCGCCATTCCCCAGATCGCGCTAATGACCCGCCTCGTCGCGGCCGGCACGAGCGAGGCGATGACGCAGGACTACGTCAAATATGCCCGCGCCAAGGGTGTCAGGCCGCGCCGCGTCGTGGGGCGGCACGTGCTGCGCAACATCCTGATCCCGGTCGTCACCGTCGTCGGCATCGAGTTCGGCAGTCTCGTCGCCTTCTCGACGATCACCGAGACGGTCTTCGCCTGGCCCGGCATGGGCAAGCTCCTGATCGACTCGGTTTACCAGCTCGATCGGCCGGTGGTCGTCGCCTATGTGCTCTTGGCGACGCTGCTCTTCGTCACCGTGAACTTCCTCGTCGACATCCTCTATGCCGCGCTCGACCCGCGCGTGAAGCTGACCGGAGAGATGGCATGAGCGCCCCAGCGAAAGCTCCCGCCGTCCCGGCCTATGCCGATACGCCGCTGCGCGAGAAGGTGCTGCGCCGCATCCGCAGCCGGCCGACGACGCGCGGCGCCGCGATCCTGCTCGGCATCATGGTCGCGCTGGCCCTGCTCGCGCCGGTCATCGCGCCGCAGAACCCGCATGACCTCGCCTCGCTCAGCGTGATGGACAACCGCCTGCCGCCGGGGGATGCCGGCATGAACGGCATGACCTACTGGCTCGGCACGGATTCGCAGGGGCGGGACATGCTGAGCGCGATCCTCTACGGCCTGCGCACCAGCCTGATGGTCGGACTCACCGCGACGCTCGGCGCGCTCTTCATCGGGATTTCGGCCGGGCTGGTGGCCGCGCAGTTCGGCGGCGTGGTCGATGCCGTGATCATGCGCGTCGTCGATTTCATGCTCGGATTTCCCTCGATCCTGATCGCGCTCGTGCTGCTCGCCTCGATCGGACGCGGCGTCGACAAGGTCATCCTCGCGATCGTCTTGGTGCAATGGGCGCAATATGCCCGGCTGATGCGCGCCTCCGCGCTGGTCGAGCGTCGTAAGGAATATAWCGAGGCCGCGCTGAATTTCGGCCTGCCGACCCGGCACATCATGATCGCGCATCTGCTGCCGAACTCGGTCGGCTCCGTGCTGGTCGTCGCCTCGATCAGCATCGCCGGCGCCATCACGCTGGAGGCGACGCTCTCCTTCCTCGGCGTCGGCGTGCCGGTGACGCAGCCCTCGCTCGGCCTGCTGATCGCCAATGGCTTCGAATTCCTGCTCTCCGGCGAATACTGGATCGCGGTCTTCCCCGGCATCGCGCTGGTGCTGCTGATCGTCTCGCTCAACCTCGTCGGCGACCGGCTGCGCCGCAGCTTCAACGTGCGCTCATGAGTGACCCCTTGCTCGATGTCCGCGGCTTGCGGACCGTCTTCCACGCGCTCGACGGTGCCTGGCCCGCCGTCGACGGCGTCGATCTCAGCGTCTCGCGCGGCGAGGTGCTGGGCTTGGTCGGAGAGTCCGGCTCCGGCAAATCGGTGACCGGCTTCTCGCTGGTGCGCCTCATCGATCCGCCGGGCGAGATCGTCGCGGGGACGGTGAGCTTCGGCGGCGAAGACCTGCGCGCTGCATCCGAGGAGCGTCTGCGCGACTTGCGGGGCGACCGCATCGCGATGATCTTCCAGGATCCGCTGATGACGYTGAACCCGGTGCTCAGCATTGGCGAGCAGATGAGCGAGGCGATCCTGGAACATCGCGACTGCAGCCGCGAGGAAGCGCTCGGCGAGGCCGCCAAGGCGCTGGCCCGTGTCGGCATCTCCTCGCCGGAAGCGCGACTGAAACAGTTTCCGCACGAGTTCTCCGGCGGCATGCGCCAGCGCGTCGCGATCGCGACCGCTTTGCTCAATGCGCCCGACCTGATCATTGCCGACGAGCCGACCACGGCGCTCGACGTCACCATCCAAAGCCAGATCCTGTTCGAGGTGCAGAAGCTCGCCCGCGAGACCGGCACGGCGGTGCTCTGGATCACCCATGATCTCGCGGTCGTGGCCGAGCTCGCCGACCGGGTGGCGGTGATGTATGCCGGCCGCGTCGTCGAGATCGGGCCGGTGGACGAGGTGCTCGATCAGCCGCGCCATCCCTATACGCTCGGCCTGCTCCATTCCTCGGCCGCCAATGTTCTGCCTGGCGAGCGCCTGAACCAGATCGACGGCGTCGCGCCGCGTATCGATGCCCGGCCGAGCGGCTGCCCGTTCCGGCCGCGCTGCCCGCGCGTCCAGCCGGTCTGTGCCATCAGTGATCCTGAGACGACAGGCGTGGGCGCACATCGCTTCCGCTGCCACAATCCGGTGCAGGTGGGAGAAGCGGCATGAGTGCTTCGGCAACCGCCCCGATCATCGAGCTCAATGGCATCACCAAGCATTTCCGCCGCAAGCCGACGCTGGCGGAACGCATCCTGATGGCGACCGGGCGCGGCAAGGCGCCGCCGGTGCTGCGCGCCGTCGACGGCATCGATCTCAGCGTGAAGCGCGGCGAGGTGCTCGGCCTCGTCGGCGAATCCGGCTGCGGCAAGTCCACGCTGGCCCGCGTCGTCACCGGCATCCTCAAGCCGACGACCGGCGAGGTGGTCTACGAGCAGCAGCCCGTGGCGGGCCTGAAGGGCAAGGAGCGGCTCGATTTCCTGCTGAAGGTCCAGATGATCTTCCAGGACCCTTACGCTTCGCTCGACCCGCRCATGAAAATCAGCCGCATCGTCGGTGAGGCCTTGAGCGTCCACAAGCTCCTGCCGAAGGCGGAGATCGATGGGGCGGTCGACCAGGCGCTGAGCGAGGTCGGGCTCGATCTCGCCTATCGCGAGCGCTATCCGCACCAGTTCTCGGGCGGACAGCGCCAGCGGATCGGCATTGCTCGGGCGCTTGCCGTGAAGCCGGATTTCCTGGTCTGCGACGAGCCGGTCTCGGCGCTCGACGTCTCGATCCAGGCGCAGGTCATCAACCTGTTCATGGATGTGCGTGAGCGCCATGGCCTGACCTATCTCTTCGTCAGCCACGATCTCGGCCTCGTCCGCCATATCAGCGACCGCGTCGCGATCATGTATCTCGGCCGCATCGTCGAGGTCGGTACGGCGGCTGATATCTTCGCCGAGCCGGCGCATCCCTATAGCGCAGCGCTGATCGCGGCGATTCCGTCAGCAGCGCGGCGTAAACGCGCCTTCCAGCCGCTCAAGGGCGAATTGCCCTCGCCCCTGGCGCCGCCGCCCGGCTGTCCGTTCCATCCGCGCTGCGAGCAGGCCATGCCCGTCTGCCGCGAGGTCCGTCCGGTCCTCGCCGAGATCGCGCCCGGCCGCAGCGCCGCCTGCCATCTGCACAAGGCTCCGGAGGCCGCATGATCACCACCACCCTCAACCCGGCGGTCGGCCGCGGCGCGCTGCCCTTCGTCGATGGCTTCCATCCCGGCCGGCCACTCGTGGTGAACTTCTATCGGCCGGCGGGTCACCGGCCGAACGATCCGGTCATCGTCGTGCAGCACGGCATGCTGCGCAATGGCGACGATTACCGCGATTTCTGGATCGATGCGGCCGAGAAGCACAACCTGCTGATCGTCGCGCCGACCTTTCCCGACGAGGCGTTCCCCAAGGCCGAGAGCTACAATAACGGTCTTGTCGTTTCGGAGGACGGGACTATCGCTCCGCGCGGGCAGTGGCTCTACACCGTGCCGGAACGCGTGCTCGACGCGCTGCGTGCCGGCGGCGCGATCGACAAGCCGGTCATCCGCATCTTCGGCCATTCGGCCGGCGGCCAGTTCGTGCATCGCATGTTGGCGATCGAGGGCGGCGAGCTCTTCGCGGCGGCGATGGCCTCCAATCCGGGTTGGTACACTTTGCCTACGCTGGAGCGCCGCTTCCCGGAAGGGCTCGGTGGGCTCGGGCTCGACCGGGAGGCGCTGGCGCGCTGGCTCGCCTATCCGATGATCCTCTTCGCCGGCGACCAGGACATCGTCACCGACGACCCCAACCTGCCGGCGCAGCCTGAGGCGCTGGCGCAGGGACCGCACCGCTACGGCCGCGCCCATTTCATGCTGGACTTCGCGCGGGCCGAAGCCGCGCGGCTCGGCACCGCCTGCAACTGGAGCCTCATCACGGTCGCAGGTGTCGGCCATGACGGGGCTGCGATGTCGCGCGCGGCCGCGGCCTACTGGTTCGAGGGCCGGATACCGGAAGTCGAAGAACTGAAGCCTCAGGGCGCGGTGGCCTGAGCCTTCGGGTCGGTAGAGCCGGGCGCCTCGGTGCCCGGCCGTCGCGAGCGCCGGGCGATGCCGGCCTCTACGGCTCTGGTCTCGCCAATGCGACGGAATCGCGCAGGACGAGCTCGAAGGGCATGATCTTGCGGATGGGTCCGGGGACCTTCCCCTCGATCAGGTCGATCAGGATCAGCGCAAGCTCCTCGCCTGCGCTGCGGATCGAGGTCGCTGTCGCCGTCAGCGACGGCACGAAGTCGGCCGCGCTGAAGCCTCTGACGCCATCGTCGTGGCACACCACCGATACGTCGGTGCCGACCTTCAGCCCGTGCTCGCCCAGGGCGCGATAGACGCCGCGCGCCTGGAAAACCGAACCACACAGGAAGGCGGTCGGCCGTTTCGTGTCGGAAAGCCGACGCATCGCGGTCTCGTAGCCCGTCGCTTCGGTCATCGAGACGAACTCGATCGCATCCGGCGGCGGGGTCAGCCCGCGCGCGGCGAAGGCACGCCGGAAGCTCGCCGCGCGCGCTGCGACATATCGGAACTGCGCGAGGCCGTTGATCGCGACGATGTGCCGATGCCCGTAATCGAGGAGCAGGGTCGTCAGGCGCTCGAAGGCGTTGTCATTGTCCGTGTCGACGAAGGAATAGGGCTCCTCCACCTCGCTGCGCCCATGCACGACGAACGGCAGGCGAAGCTCGTTCAGCAAGGCGATGCGGGGATCGTCGACAAGGGGGCGCGTGATGATGATGCCGTCGACCGCCTTCGACGAGGCGAGCCGGCGCAGGACGGCGG
>NZ_JBFRDQ010000066.1:0-22685 GCF_052113865.1 Allobosea sp. TAB14
CTGTAGGCCCGCAGCAGCGGACGCTCGCCGACCTTCAGCCCGATCATCGTGAACTGGCCGTTCTTGAACCGGAACGTCGTGTCGCGCGTCGTCGTGAAGCTGAACAGCGTGTCCGTCCAGTGATGCACGCTCAGGACCTGTTCCTCGTAGAAATGGCTCATCGCATCGTCCTTGAAAGTCCGGCGGCGGGCTGGCGGGTGCCTTCACCGGCGGGTCGTGGGATTCGAGGGTTAAGTTGCTGCCGGATCTCCGTTTCCGACAGAAGAATTGCCGGCAAAGTAAATCCTATGCGTCGAGGGCCTCGGGCAGGAATTGCAGCTTGTCCGGGACGCCCTTCCAATCCTCTGCATCGGCGGGCGCGTCGCGCTTGTCGGTGATGCCGGGCCATTGCGCGGCAAGCCGGCCGTTGAGGGCGACCCAGCGGGCGGAACCCTCGGCCGTATCGGGGATAATCGCCTCGGCCGGGCATTCCGGCTCGCAGACGCCGCAATCGATGCATTCGTCGGGATTGATGACGAGCATCGTTTCGCCTTCGTAGAAGCAGTCGACCGGGCAGACCGCGACACAGTCGGTGTATTTGCAGCGAATGCAGGCTTCCGTGACCGCGTAGGCCATGAGGCTCTCCCTCCTGCTTGACAGGACGAAAAGGGTCCGACAAATTCGTTCGTGTACAAACGATATGACTCGCCGATATGGCTTTGTCAATTGGCGGCGCGTAACGTGGAAACGATCAAACCGAGGCGGGCCGATGGCTGAACAATCGACGGCGACAATCACCCCCGACCACAAGCTCGTGGTCCGGAATATCGGCCTCATGCTCAGCGGCGATATCGGCAATCCCATTCTCGAAGCGGATACGCTCATTGCCATCGGCGGCAGGATCGCGGCGGTCGGCCGGGCCAAGGATCTGGACACCGACAAGGCCGACACCGTCATCGATGCCAACGGCACGGTGCTTCTGCCGGGCATGATCGACAGCCATGTCCACCCGGTCGCGGGCGACTGGACGCCGCGCCAGAACCAGCTCGGCTGGATCGATTCGACCATGCATGGCGGCGTCACCACGATGATCTCCGCCGGCGAGGTCCATACGCCTGGCCGGCCGAGGGATGTCGTCGGGGTCAAGGCGATGGCGATCTATGCGCAGCGCTGCTTCGACGCCTTCCGGCCGGGCGGCGTGAAGATCCATGCCGGCGCGCCGGTGATCGAGCCCGGCATGGTCGAGCAGGACTTCAAGGATCTGGCTGATGCCGGTGTCAGGCTGCTCGGTGAGGTCGGGCTCGGTGGCGTCAAGGATGGCGCCACGGCGAAGCAGATGGTCGCCTGGGCGCGCAAATATGGCATCCAGTCGACGATCCATACGGGCGGCCCTTCGATCCCGGGCTCGGGGCTGATCGGCGCCGATGTGGTGCTGGAAGCCGATACCGACGTTGTCGGCCACATCAATGGCGGCCATACCGCCTTGCCGGACGCAGAGATCCGCTGCATCTGCGAGGGCTGCAAGCGTGGCCTCGAACTCGTCCATAACGGCAATGAGCGCGCCGCTCTCTATACGCTGCGCGTCGCCCGCGAGATGGGCGAACTCAACCGCGTCATCCTCGGCACGGACGGGCCGGCGGGCTCCGGCGTCCAGCCGCTCGGCATCGCCCGCATGGTCGCGCTGCTCTCCTCGCTCGGCGAGGTGCCGGCCGAGATCGCCTTCTGCTTCGCCACCGGCAACACGGCGCGGATGCGCAATCTCGATTGCGGCCTGATCGAGGTCGGGCGCTCCGCCGACTTCGTCTTCATGGACAAGGCCCAGCATTCGGCCGGCAAGAACTTCCTCGAGAGCATCCAGCTTGGCGACCTGCCGGGCATCGGCATGGTGGTGATCGACGGCCTCGTCCGCTCCGGCCGCAGCCGCAACACGCCGCCAGCCGAGAAGGTGCCCTCGGTCCAGGGGCACTGAACGGCCTCGGCTTGGTCACGCCGCCCGTCGGCTGACGAGGTTTTCAACGATATAACGATTGCGGCCGATCCGGAATCGTTGTTGTCTCGTTCGTATACGAACGACTTTCGGGGCAGGCGGGTGTCGCGGGACTTGCATTCTCCACGCGCGGATCGGATTGGATGAGGCCTGTCGCGCGCGCCTTCACCTTGACCGTCAACGGCGCCGAGCATCGCGTCGAAGGCGAGCCCGACACGCCGCTGCTCTTCTTCCTGCGCAACGACCTTGCGCTCAACGGCCCGAAATTCGGTTGCGGCCTCGGTGAATGCGGTGCCTGCACCGTCCTGCTCGATGGGGGCGCGGCCAGAAGCTGCGTCTATCCGGTTCGCCTCGCCGCCGGCCGCGCCATCGTCACGCTGGAAGGGCTCGGCACGCCGGAAGCCCCGCATCCGATCCAGCAGGCCTTCATCGACGCCCAGGCCGCCCAATGCGGCTATTGCATCAACGGCATGGTGATGACCGCCAAGGCCTTCCTCGACGTGAAGCCGGCGCCGAGCGAGACGGAGGTGCGCGAGGCCCTGCGCTACAATCTCTGCCGCTGCGGAACGCATGTCGAGATCGTGCGGGCGGTGATGCTCGCTGCCGAACGCGGCTGGCGACCCGATGGGGCCGGGCAGTGACGGGCAGGGCGCCTCCACCCTCCCGGCGGGAGCTGCTGAAGCGTGGCGGCGTGATCGCCGTCGTCTCGCCGCGCAAGGACGCCCCCTCGGATGCGGGGCCCGAGGAGGGGCTGGACCTGCATGTCTGCGTGACCGGGGAAGGGCGGGTGTTCGCCTTCTGTGGCCATGTCGATCTCGGCACCGGCATCAGCACGGCTTTGGCGCAGATCGTGGCCGAGGAGCTCGATTTCCCCTTCGATGCGGTCGAGATGGTGCTGGGCGATACGGCCGAGACGCCCGACCAGGGCGCGACGATCGCGAGCGAAACGATCCAGGTCACGTCGATCCCGATGCGGATCGCGGCAGTGCAGATCCGCCGGCAGCTCGTGTCGCTCGCGGCTGCTGCCCTCGATTGCCCGGAAGAGGAGATCGGAATCCGTGCCGGCACTCTTGTCCGGCGCGGCGAGGCGGGCTCTTCGCTTAGTCTCGACGCGCTGCTCGGCAACCGGCGCATCCTGCTGCCGCTGGCCGAAAGCGCGGCCTTCAAGCCGGTCGAGCGCCACGCCATCGTCGGCAAGCCGGTCGAGCGGGTCGATATTCCGGCCAAGCTCACCGGGCGTTTCACCTATGTGCATGACGTACGCGTGCCGGGCATGCTGCATGGCCGGGTCGTGCGCCCGCCCTATGCCGGCCTCGATGGCGGGGATTTCGTCGGGCACAGCCTCGAAGCGGTCGAGCACGAATCCATCGCCGATATCCCCGGCATTCGCGCCGTGGTGGTCGAGGGCGATTTCATCGGCATCGTCGCCGAGCGTGAGGAGCAGGCGGCGGCAGCGGCGCAGGCCCTCAGGACGCATTGGAAGTACTGGCCGGCGCCGGCCGATCTGCGCGACGTCGAGAATGCGCTCCGCGCGCATCCGGCGACGCCCCGCAAGCTGGTCGACGAAGGCGATGTCGAGGCGGCGTTGCTGACCCTCGAGAAGCGGCTCGACCGGACCTATGTCTGGCCCTATCAGATGCATGGCTCGATCGGGCCGTCCTGCGCCGTCGCCGATGTGCGGGAAGACGGCATCACCGTTTGGGCCGGCAGTCAGAATCCCTATCCGCTGCGGGCCGACATCGCCTTGCTGACCGGCCTGCCGGCGGAGCGGATCGAGATCGTTCGCCACGAGGCGGCGGGCTGCTATGGCCGCAACTGCGCCGACGACGTGGCGGCCGATGCGGTTCTGCTGTCGCGGGCCGTGGGCGCGCCGGTACGGGTGCAGCTCACCCGTGAGCAGGAGCATCTCTGGGAGCCGAAGGGCGCGGCTCAGCTCATCGACATCGCCGGCGGGCTCGGGCCGGGCGGTTCGCTCGCGGCCTATGATTTCCATACGCGCTACCCCTCCAATGCGGCGCCGACGCTGGCGCTGCTGCTGACCGGGCGCATCCCCAACACGCCGGCGACGCTGAAGATGGGCGACCGCACCGCGATCCCCTCCTATGCCTATGAGAACATGCGGATCACGGCCTATGACATGCCGCCGATCGTGCGTGCCTCCTGGCTGCGCGGCGTCTCGGCCATGCCCAACGTCTTCGCGCATGAAAGCTATGTCGACGAGCTGGCGCATGAGGCGGGCGTCGATCCGGTCGAGTTCCGCCTGCGCCACATCACCGATGCGCGTGCCGCCGAGCTGGTCGAGGCAACGGCCGCCCGCGCCGGCTGGGAGCCGCATGTCGGGCCGCGCCTGCGGGCCGAGGGGGATGTCCTGCACGGGCGCGGCTTCGCCCAGGCCCGCTATGTCCATGGCAACTGGCCGGGCGTGGGGGCCGCCTGGTCGGCCTGGGTCGCGGATGTCGCGGTCAATCGTGCGACCGGGGAAGTGACGGTCAGCCGCGTCGTGGTCGGCCAGGATACCGGGATGATGGTCAACCCGGCTGGCGTGCAGCACCAGATCCACGGCAATGTCCTGCAATCGACCAGTCGTGTGCTGCGCGAGGAGGTGACCTTCTCGGAGACCACGGCCGTCGCCGCGCGCGACTGGGGCGCCTATCCGGTGCTGAGCTTCCCGGAGCTGCCGGCCATCGACGTGATGCTGATGGATCGGCAGCAGGAGCCGCCGCTCGGTGCCGGCGAATCCGCCTCGGTGCCGAGTGCGGCGGCCATCGTCAACGCGGTCTACGATGCGACGGGAGTGCGCTTCCGCGAATTGCCGCTGACGCCCGAGCGTGTGCTGGCCGGGCTGAACGGGCGCCCGGCACTGGCCCCGCCGCCCGCGCGGGGAGGCCGACGCGGCCTCGGCTTCTGGGCCAGAATCGGCGGCATGGCTGCGGCCGCCGCGACGTTTGCGGCCGTCTCGCTGTCGCTTGCGCCGGAGATCGCGCCCATTGCCCGGCCGGACCCCGCGACATGGTCCGCAGCCACCATCGAGAAGGGGCGCCAGCTCGCCGCGCTCGGAGCCTGCGCCGTCTGCCATACGGGCAGGGACGGCGTGCCCTATGCCGGCGGGCTCGCGCTGGAGACGCCCTTCGGCACGGTGACGAGCACCAACATCACACCCGATCCCGAGACAGGCATCGGCAACTGGTCCTATCCCGCCTTCGAGCGGGCGATGCGCGCCGGCATCCATCGCGACGGGCGCCATCTCTATCCCGCCTTTCCCTATGCGAATTTCGCGAAGACGAGCGATGCCGATCTGCAGGCGCTCTACGCCTTCCTGATGTCGCAGCCGCCGGTCATGCGGGTGAATGAACCGAGCCGGCTCATCTTTCCCTTCAACCTGCGCCCGCTGATGGCCGGCTGGAACCTGCTGTTCAACCGGGGCAAGGAAGCGAAGCCGGAACCGGCCCGCACGGCCGAATGGAACCGGGGGCGCTATCTCGTCGACGGGCTCGGCCATTGCGGCGCCTGCCATTCGCCGCGCAACGCGCTCGGCGCCGAGAAGGGCGGCATGGCCTATCTCGCCGGCGGCGAGGCCGAGGGCTGGGAGGCGCCGGCGCTGACGGGCGCCTCGCATTCTCCGATCCCGTGGAGCGAGGCGGATTTCTACACCTATCTGCGCAGCGGTCATGCCGCGAACCACGGCACGGCATCCGGGCCGATGGCGCCCGTCATCGCGGAACTCAAGGAGTTGCCGGATGCCGATATCCGCGCCATGGCCATCTATCTCGCCTCGCTCGGCGCCTCGCCTCCGGAGCCCGAGATCGCGGCGCGCACCGAGGCAATCCTGAAGGCGACGGCATCGGCCGCCAATCCCGGCACGTCGCGGGCCGCGCGACTCTATGAGGGGGCCTGCGCCGCCTGTCATGAAACCGGGCGGATCGCGCCGCTGGCCAATCAGGGGCCGGCGCTGGGGTTGAGCTCGAAGCTTCACGCCGCGACGCCGGCCAATCTCGTCAACCTGCTGCTGCAGGGCGGAAGTCACGGCATGGGCCAGATGCCAGCCTTCGGAAACTCGCTCGACGATGGGCAGGTCGCTGAACTCGCGAGCTATCTGCGCAGCCGCTTCGCGCCGGAGAAGCCTGCGTGGAACGGGGTGGAAGCGGCTATCGCAAGGGCACGCAAGGCCCCTTAGGGGACCGCAACCCCACACCCCAACCCTCTCCCCCCAAGGGGAGAGGGGGATAGGCGTCCTGCGCTCAGCGCAGCCCGTCCTCGCCCTTGATCTCGTCGGTCTTCAGGCCGCCGACGCGTGGCAGCGGGCGCCCGGCGCTGGTCAGCACGATCGCGACCATGATCTCGTTGGCGCGCGGCGCGTCGGGAATGCGCACCTCCATGCCGTCGAAATGGCTGCGGACATAGGCCGCCGCCTTGTGGCCGAGCGGCACGTCCAGCACCACGCCGAGCGAGCCGCGCTTCTTGCTGGACGGGATCAGGGCAGGGGCCTTGCCGAGGAGCTTGCGCAGCGGCGCGCCGAGCTTGGGATGCAGGATCGCGGCGGCATGCTCGAGCTCGCCATCCTCGCCGACGGCGGCGGCCTTGCCGTAGCCTTCGACCTGCTCGCCGGGAAGGCCGAGCGCCGCCAGCGCATGGCGACCGAGCAAATCGCCCAACTCCTCGCCGATCTCGATCAGCGGCGCGAGGTCCGCCTCATAGCGTCCGGCGAAGGGGTTGGCGATCACCGCGATGGCGGCGGCCCGGCGCACGGCCGGTTCCACCGGGCGGCCCATCTCGGAGCGGGTCTCGTCGAGAATGGTGACGAGCTTGCGGATTCTGGCGCTCATCGCAGGCCATCCTCCCCCTTGATCTCGGAGGCTTTCAGGCCGCCGACGCGGGCATGGATGCGCGCGCCCGTCGTCATCACCAGCGCGAGCAGCATTTCATCCGCCTTCGGCGCGTCGGTCAGCCCGACCTCGAAGGCATCGAAATGGCTGCGGACATAGGAAGCATTGATATGGGTGACGGGGATGTCGAGGCGCGTGCCGGGCCCGCCGACTTTCTTGGTCGAGGCGACGATCGCCTTGGCGTCGCCGAGGATCTCGCGCATCGCATAGCCGCCCGGCACGTGCCAGAGCGCGCCGTGCTCCAGCTCGCYGGCCGCGCCGACGATGGCGCCCTTGCCGTAACCCTCGATCGCCTTCGGATCGCCGCCGAGCGCTTCGAGAAGCTGCTTCGCCAGCGAGAGGCCGAACGGCTTCAGATCATCCATGAAACCCTCGATATCCGCGACGTAACGCCCGGCGAAGGGGTTGGCGATGACGGCGAGCGCCGCGCCGCGTCGCAGCGGCGTGGCCGGGGCAGGGCCGCCCTCATGGAAGATCGTCTCGACGACGATGGCGAGCTTGCGAATGGCGATCTCAGGCATGAGCCAGTTTCCTCCGGGTCGTATCGGCCAAGGTGGGCAAAGCGAGGGTGCGGGTCCTGCCCTGGAGATGGATGGCGCAGGAGCCGATGAGCCGGCGCGCCTGCAATCCGGCGGCCTGATCCAGCCCGGCGGCGAGCGCTTCTGCGATCTCCGCTTCGGTGAGCCGGCCGACATGGCGCGTCACGGGAATGTCGCCGAGGTCGCTGTCCGACTGGATCGTGTCGGCCGGAACCCGGACGACGGCCGGATGGCCCGGAAGATCGACGGCATTGGCGATGACGGTCGCCGCCGCATCGGCCATGGCGGCAGTGGGCGCCAGCACCGTCACCGCTTCGGCGATGCCGCGCGAGAAGCTGCGGCCGGGATAACCGCTGGTCGCGACGCCGCCGATGCCGTCGGCGGCCGAGATCGTCGTGGTTCCGAACAGGTTCGGCCGGTCGGGCCGGTCGACGAGGCCGATGCGGAAATGCTCGCCTTGCGCCAGATGCAGCGCGATGTCGCCGCCATTGTTGACGAAGGCGCGATTCAGCGGCGCGGCCGCGAGCATGGCGCCGAGAATCTCCTCGGCGACGGACCCGGCCACGGCGGCCATCGGCGTGATGAAGCCGGCTCCGGCGAACGGAGCCACGGCCGCGTGCATGCGCTGCGCGACCACGCCCTCCGGCGTGGGGCTTGCCTCCGTCACGGGCATGCGCAGCAGAGTGAGCTCGCCGCAGAGTTCCGCCAGAAGCCCATCGAAACGATGCAGGGCGGCCTCATGGGCCATCCGCACGGCGTCGGCGCTGCCCTCCGCCTGAACGACCAGATCGATCGGCCCCTGCTGGAGCAGCAGGCGCTTGCCGTCCGGCAGGAAGCGCGCTGAGGGCCGCTCGAACATCGCGCTACCCGTGCGAGTGCCGCGTGGAATGCGGTGCGAACGGCCAGGGATTGTCCTGGTGCTGCGGCAGCTGGAGGCGCCCGCCGCGCTTGAGCTCGCTCAGCGGCTGGACATGGTCCATATGGCCGCCGAGCTCGCGATAGTCCGAAAGCTTCATCGTGAACTCCAGCGGTGCGACCAGCGCCGGTGTCGGCACATAGCCGAAGGCATTCTCGGGCAGGCGCGTGACATCCACCATGAAAGTAATGCCGCCGCCTGGCCAGATATAGACCGGCGCGCCGCCGCAGGTGACATAGGTCAGCGAATCCTTGACCGAGCGCGTCAGCCGGACCGGGTTCTCGGTCACGCCCGCCCGCAGCGAGCCGCCGGCGCCGCCGATGAACAGCACGGTCGACAAGGCGGGTTCGCAATTCTCCGCGATGCGTTCGACCGGCTCGCGCAGCGGCACCGGGATGTCCATCTCGACCGGCCGCAGATTGTCGTCCAGCTCGTAATAGGCGGCGTGCTCGCCCGTGGTCGAAACCATCAGCAGGCGCAGGCCCGGCCGGGCGGTCTTCGGATCGAAGGGGCCGAGGATGGCGAGCGGGTCGCTGATATTGGTGCCGCCCCAGCCGGTGCCCGGTTCGGCGACCTGGAAATAGCGGCCGGGCGTCGAGCGCCGCCCCTTGAGCTTGATCCCGGTCGGCTCCATGCCCAGCAGCTTGCCGGCCTGATGCTCGGAGAGCACGCCGGTGATGTGGTCGTCGACGACGACGACCTCGTCGACCTTGCCATGCCATTGCTTGGCGAAGATGCCGATTGTGGCCGAGCCGCAGCCGACGCGCATCCGGCTCTCGGCCACGCCGTTGACGATCGGGGCCTTGCCGGCCTGGACGACGACCGTCTCGCCGCCGTCGATCGCCATCTCCACCGGCTTGCCGTTGCAGAGCGACAGCAGCGCGTCGCAGGTCACGCGGCCCTCCTTCTTGGAGCCACCGGTGAGGTGATGCACGCCGCCGAGGGAGAGCATCTGCGAGCCGTACTCGCCCGTCGTGACATGGCCGACGGCCTCGCCCTCGACCCGTACCGTCGCGGTTTCCGGGCCCAGGAAGCGGTCGGTGTCGATTTTGATCTTCACGCCGCAATAGCTGAAGATTCCCTCGGTCACGACCGTGACCATATCGACGCCGTCGACCTCGGAAGAGACGATGAAGGGCGCCGGCTTGTAGTCGGGATAGGTCGTGCCAGCGCCGATGGCGGTGACGAAGGTGCCCTGCGGGTTGAGGATGTCGCCGCTCCATTCGCGCTCGCCCGCGAAAGACACGACGTCGCCGCCCTGGCCGATCCTGCGGTCGAGCACGACATGCGGATCGACCCGCACCAACGTGCCGTTGACATTGCCGTAGCGATCGCAGGCGCCGACCGCGCCGGGTTTGATGAAGCACATCACCGGGCAGGCATCGCAGCGAATCTTGTCGTCAACCGCCAATGTCGTCGCGTCGGAGCTCATGCTCGCACTCCTGGCGCCGGAAACGCGCCGCTACATTATTTGTATGCAAACAATTTAGCCCTGCAAGCCCGCGCCCGTCAACACGATCGCTGCGCGGGAAGAGCGGGGCTTTCGCCGCTCAAAGTGCGCGGAATACCGGGCGCGGCAATAATGCGGCGATTTTAATCACGCCCTGCCTTCACAAGCCGCGAAACCGAGTTGACACGCTGCTTCGAACTCCATCAACTTCGTAGGTATACAAACATTAAAACCATAAAACTTGGAACGGAACGGCGCAACGGCTAATGACGAACGGCTGCCCCTCGGCGACAACGCCGAGTCCCGGCAGCCGGATCGCGAACGGGGGAGATTGGCATGACAATGGATCGCAGGCGTTTTCTGGCAGCCGCTTCCGGAGGGGCTGCCGTGCTCGCCGCTCCGTCGCTGGTCCGGGCGCAAGGCGCCGGCCCGATCAAGGTCGGCGAGATCAACAGCTATACCGCCCAGCCCGCCTTCTTGAAGCCCTACCGCCAGGGCTGGGAGCTGGCGCTGGAGCAGGTCAACGCCGGCGGCGGCGTGCTTGGCCGCAAGATCGAGACGATCTTCCGCGACGATGCCGGCAAGCCGGAGGATGCCGTGCGCCATGCCGGCGACCTGATCAACGCCGAGAAGGTCGACCTGCTTTCGGGCGGCTTCCTCTCGAATGTCGGTCTCGCGCTCACCGACTTCGCGCTGCAGAACAAGCGCCTCTATGCGGCTTCCGAGCCGCTGTCGGATGCGCTGGTCTGGGCGAAGGGCAACCGTTACACCTTCCGCTTGCGACCCTCGACCTATATGCAGGCGGCGATGCTGGTCGAGGAAGCGGCCAAGCTCAAGGCGCGGAAATGGGCGCTGGTCGCGCCGAACTACGAATATGGCCAGTCGAGCATCAAGTGGTTCAAGGAACTGCTGAAGAAGGCCAGGCCCGATGTCGAGTTCGTGGCCGAGCAATATCCGGCGCTTGGCCGCATCGATGCCGGCGCGACCGTGCAGGCGCTCGAGGCCTCCAAGCCCGAGGCGATCTTCAACGTCACCTTCGCCGTCGACCTGACCAATCTCGTGCGCCAGGGCAATACGCGCGGCCTGTTCGAGGGGCGCGACGTCGTCTCGATGCTGACTGGCGAGCCTGAATATCTCGACCCGCTCGGGGCGGAGACGCCGACGGGCTGGATCGTCACCGGCTATCCCCATGCCGATCTGGCGACGCCGGAGCACGTCAAGTTCCGCGACGCCTACAAGGCCAAGTACAACGACTATCCGCGGCTGGGCTCGGTGGTCGGCTTCGACACGATGAACTCGATCGCGGCGGCCCTGGCCAAGGCCGGCACCACCGACAACGAGAAGCTGATCGACGCGATGGAAGGGCTGAAATTCCCCTCCGCCTTCGGTTCGGCCGAATATCGCGCCATCGACCATCAATCGACGCTCGGCGCCTTCGTCGGCAAGACCGCCCTCAAGGACGGCAAGGGCGTGATGGTCGACTGGCGCTATGCCGACGGTGCCAAGTACCTGCCATCGGACGACGTCGTGAAGACGATGCGGCCGGCAGGCTGAGTTCATCGCGTTTCCGGCATATGAACCTCCGTCATCCCGGACAAGCCGCGAAGCGGCGCTGATCCGGGATCCATCGGAGGGGGCTGTGCTCTACAAYGGATCCCGGATCGACCTGCGGTCGTCCGGGATGACGGCAGAGCTTTGACCTGGACATCGGCAGAATGTTCGACCTCATTCTCACGCAGACATTGAACGGGCTGGCTTCGGCCTCCTCACTGTTCCTCGTCGCCTCCGGGCTGTCGATCATCTTCGGCGTCACCCGGATCGTGAACTTTGCTCATGGCTCGCTCTACATGCTGGGCGCCTATATCGGCTGGACGCTGGTCACCTGGCTGGGTCCGACGAGCGGGCTCGGTTTCTGGGGTGGTGTCGGGCTGGCGGCGCTGCTCGTCGCCGTCATCGGCGTGGTGATCGAGGTCGCGATCCTCAGGCGGATTTACCAGGCGCCGGAGCTGTTCCAGCTTCTCGCCACCTTCGGCGTGGTGCTGATGATCCAGGACATCGCGCTGGCCACCTGGGGCGCAGAAGACAAGCTCGGGCCCCGCGCGCCCGGCTTCAAGAGCTTCGTCATCCTGTTCGACAACCGCTTCCCCACTTATGAACTCCTGCTGATCGCAATCGGCCCGCTGGTGCTCGCGCTGCTGTGGTTTCTGTTCCAGAAGACGCGCTGGGGCACATTGGTGCGAGCGGCGACGCAGGATCGCGAGATGGTCGCGGCGCTCGGGGTCAACCAGCGCCTGCTCTTCACCTCGGTCTTCGCCTTCGGAGCCGGCCTTGCCGGGCTCGGCGGGGCGCTTCAACTGCCGCGCGAGGCTGCGACGCTGCATATGGACCTGTCGATGATCTCGGAGGCCTTCGTGGTCGTGGTCGTCGGCGGGCTCGGCAGCGTGACCGGGGCCTATCTCGCGGCGGTGCTGATCGGCATCCTGCACGCTTTCGGCATCCTGATCTTCCCCAAGATCACGCTCGTGCTCGTCTTCCTGGTCATGGCCGTGGTGCTGGTGGTCAAGCCCTACGGCCTGATGGGCAGGCGCCCCGTCGGCGCCGCGCGCGGGACGGCGACGGCCGAGCCGCTGCTGCGGCCGGCCGACCGGGCGGCCAAGCTCGCCGGCCTCGTCGCGCTCATCCTGCTCGCCGCCGCGCCGCTGGTGACGCCGGACTACCTGCTGCTGACGCTGACGGAGCTCGTCATCTTCGCGCTCTTCGCCGCCTCGCTGCATTTCATGATGGGGCCGGGCGGCATGGCCTCCTTCGGACACGCCGCCTATTTCGGCCTCGGCGCCTATGGCGCCGCGCTCGCCGTGAAATGGCTAGGCGCGCCGATGGAGCCGGCGCTGATCTTCGCGCCCTTCCTGGCCGGCATCGCCGGGGTGATCTTCGGCTGGTTCTGCGTCAGGCTGTCGGGCGTCTATCTCGCCATGTTGACGCTCGCCTTTGCGCAGATCGCCTGGGCGACGGCCTTCCAATGGGTCGAGCTCACCGGCGGCGACAACGGCATCCTCGGCGTCTGGCCGTCGCATTGGGCGGTGTCGAAGACGGCGTTCTACTATCTCGCGCTCGCTATCTGCGCGGCCTGCGTGGTCCTGCTCAGGGTCATGGTGTTCTCGCCGCTGGGCTATGCGCTCCGCGCCGCGCGCGACAACCCGCTCAGGACCGAAGCGATCGGCATCGACACCATGCGCGTGCAATGGGTCGCCTTCACCATCGCCGCCTTCGCGGCCGGCATCGCGGGAGCGCTCTTCGCCTTCTTCAAGGGCTCTGTCTTCCCGACCTATATGGCGATCCCGCGTTCGGTCGATGCGCTGCTGATGGTGCTGCTCGGCGGCGTGCAGACCGTGTCGGGGCCGATCGTCGGCGCCTTCGCCTATGCAGGGCTCAGCGAACAGCTGATGAAGATGACGATGTACTGGCGCTTCACGCTGGGGCTTTCGATCGTGCTCCTCGTCGTGCTCTTCCCGCGCGGACTCGTCGGCGGCTTCCTCGCCCTGCGCGAGCGGCGCGATCGAAGCGACAAGGACGGTGCCGTCGTAACCCGGCTCGCGACGGAGGGCGCGCCATGAGCGCCGTCGTTTCTCCCCGGGCGGCAGTCGCCGACGAGGCCGTGCTGGTCGCGCGCGATCTCGCCAAGTCCTTCGGCGGCGTCCATGCGGTGCAAGGCGTCTCCTTCTCGGTCGAGGCCGGGCGCATGGTCGCGCTGATCGGCCCGAACGGCGCCGGCAAGACCACCTGCTTCAACATGCTGGGCGGCCAGCTCAAGCCGGATCGCGGCGAGGTCATCCTCGCCGGGCAGGCGATCACGGGGCTCAAACCCCGCCGGGTCTGGCGCCTGGGTGTCGGCCGCACCTTCCAGATCACCGCGACCTTCACCTCGATGACCGTGCGCGAGAACGTGCAGATGGCGCTGATCTCGCAGGAGGATGGCGTCTGGAATCCGTTCCGGCCCGCCCGGACGCGCCATGTCGCTGCGGCGGACGCCTTGCTCGCACAGGTCGGCATGCGCGAGCAGGCGGAGCGGGCCTGCGGCGTGCTCGCTTACGGCGACCTGAAGCGCGTCGAGCTTGCCGTCGCGCTCGCCAACCGGCCGAAGCTCCTGCTGATGGACGAGCCGACCGCCGGGATGGCCCCGCGCGAGCGCGTCGAGCTGATGGCGCTGACGGCGCGGATCGCGGCGCAGGAGCAGATCGCCGTGCTGTTCACCGAGCACGACATGGACGTCGTCTTCGCCCATTCCGACCGGGTGATCGTGCTCGATCGCGGCCGGCTGATCGCCGACGGCACCGCCGAGGCGGTGCGCCAGGACCCGCAGGTGCGGGCGGTCTATCTCGGCTCCGGCGCCACCTCGGGAGGCCATTGATGAGCGCCCTTCTCGAAATCTCCGGGCTCGACGCCTATTACGGGCGCGCCCATATCCTGCAGGGCGTTGGCTTCGGCATGGGCCGGGGCGAGGTGCTGGCCCTGATGGGGCGCAACGGCGCCGGCAAGTCGACGACGATGAAGGCGGTGATGGGGCTGGTGCCACCGGCGCGCGGCGAGATCCGCTTCGACGGGCAGCGCATCGAGGGCCGCGAGCCCTTCGAGATCGCGCGCATCGGCATCGGCTACGTGCCGGAGGAGCGGCGCATCTTCTCCGAGCTTTCGGTGATGGAAAACCTCTCCGTCGGCCAGCGCCCGCCGCGCGAGGGCGTGCCGCACTGGACGCCCGAGCGGCTCTTCGCGCTCTTTCCGAATCTCGGGCGGATGCGCGACCGGCCGGGCGGGGCGATGTCGGGCGGCGAGCAGCAGATGCTGACCATCGCGCGCACGCTGATGGGCAATCCGCGGCTCGTGCTGCTGGACGAACCCTCGGAGGGGCTGGCCCCGGTCATCGTCGAGGAGATGGCGAAGACCATCCTGGCGCTGAAGGGGGAGGGGCTGAGCATCCTGCTCTCCGAGCAGAACCTGCATTTCGCCGGCAATGTCGCGGATCGCGCCGCGATCATCGAGAAGGGCATCATCCGTTTCACCGGCACCATGGCCGAGCTCAAGGCGGATGAGGCGATCCGGGCGCAGTACCTGTCGGTCTGAGCGGCCGTCCGGATTTACAGCGTCAGCAGAKCTTCGCCAGCAGCAGCGAGAGTTGCTGCGCTTCCTTCTCTGTCAGGGGCTGCAAGGTCGCGGCCGTGATCGCCGCTGCCCGGGCGAAAAGCTCCGGCATGAGCGCGCGTCCCTGGTCGCTCAGCCGGATCAGAACGCGCCGCTGGTCGTTGGGATCGGGCAGGCGCTCGACCAGGCCGCGCTCGGCCAGCCGGGTGATCACGCCCTTGATCGTGGCGGGGTCCATCGCGGTCAGGCGACCGAGCTGGTTCTGGGAGATCTCCTTGCTCGCGGCGAGTTTGCTCAACGCGGCGAACTGGGTCGGGGTCGGGCCTCCGGGCCCGATCGTCTGCTGGAAGATCGCGATATGGCGYTGCTGCGCCTTCCGCATGAGAAAGCCGACCTGCTCGTCGAGGACATATTTCGCGTTTTCTTTCGACTGAAGCGACGCGTTTTCCGCCACGGCTGAACGCTTCCGCGTCGACATCGGGGCTGCCTCCCAAAAACTCTTGCGTATCACATTTCCGGCGGTGGCCTCCGCGCCACGACCTCGACCGTGAATCGATAGCCCGATTCCGCTTTGTTGGACATTCGACCTTGGCCTGTCTCGATCCATTGGCGCCGCACGCGGCATCGAGACGGGAGTGTCCGCGGAAGGCGTCCGGTTCCGGAGCCGGATCCGGTCAGGTTGAACCAGCCTGACCGACACATGCGTTAGCGATAGCCCATTCTCCGGTTGAGCAGGAGGAGCAGGCTGTTGCACGTCACCGCGACGATGGTCAGCAGCAGCGCCACCGCCATGATCGTGTCGATCTGGCCGATGTTGATGGCGCTGATCAACATGAAGCCGAGACCGCGCTGGGAGGCGAACATCTCGCCGATCAGCACGCCCAGCAGCGTGAGCGAGAACCCCAGCCGCACGCCGGAGATCACCTCGGGAAGGATCGCGGGCAGGATGACCGTGAAGGCCGATTGCGCGGAGGACAGCCGCAGCACCTGCGCGGTGCGCCGATAGACCGGCTTCATCTGCCGGATCGCGTTCATCGAGAACAGGGTGATCGGGATCAGCCCGTGCATCACGCCGAAGGCGATCTTGGCCGAGATGCCGAGGCCGAAGCAGAGCAGCACCAGCGGGTAGAGCACGACCTTGGGGATGGAATAGAGGTTGACGAGGATGGGCTCGGCGACGTTGCCCGCAAGCCGGCGCACCCCGAGCAGGATGCCGAGCGCGATGCCGCCGACCAGCGAGATCAGGAAGGCGGCGGCGAAGGCGCGCATGGTCTCCGCGACGTTCTGCCAGAATTCGGCGGTCGCCAGCAGCGAGCCCAGTTTCACGACCGTCTGGAAAGGAGAGGCCAGCGAGGAGGCGCCGACGAGGAGATGGAGCGTCTGCCAGAGCAGCAGGCAGAAGAGCAGGACGAGGGCGGTACCGGTGATCCTCGGCATGGCGATCACCGCTGCCTGCGCGCCTGAAGGCGCTTGTCGACATGGTTGAGCGCCGTGTTGACGATCGTGACGGTCACGAGGATCAGCAGCATCAGCGCGTACATGTGCCGGTTCTCGAAGTTGTTGTAGGCATAGGCGATCGCATAGCCGAGCCCCGAGCCCGACAGGATGAATTCCGAGGCGATCACGCCGATGAAGGCATAGGCGACCGACAGCTTGACGCCGGTGAAGAGGTAAGGGGCCGCGGCCGGCAATTCGATGAGCAGCGCCGTCTTCCAGCGCGGCATGCGATAGATCCGGGCGGTCTTGCGCAGGACGCGAGGGATCCTGTCGATGCCGTTCAAGGTGGCCGTGATCATCGAAACGATCGCCAGCAGCACGGCGATGGCGATGATGGAGGCCGAGCCGACGCCGAAAAGGGTGATGAACACCGGATAGAACACGAAGGTCGGGATCGCGTAATAGCTCGCCAGCAGCGGCTCGAGCGCGTCGCGCAGGCCAGGCCAGGCGTGGATCGCCAGTCCCGCCACGAAGCCGAGGATTACCGAGAGCACCGCCGCGACGACGACATTTGTCAGGCTCACCGCAATGTCGGAGGCGTATTCGCCCGAGGCGAGAATCCGGCCGAGCTCCACCACCATCTGCGACGGCGGGATCATGACCGCGAGCGGAATGACACCCAGCCGGCACATCAGCTCGACGGCGCCGATCAGCAGCGCGACGACCAGGACCCGCAGGCGCTTCTCCGACATGGCTCAGGCCTGTCCCGACGACATGATCTTGAGTGCCTCGACCCGCAGCTTGTCCCAGAGGCGGGCGGTGATGTCGCCGAAATGCGGGGTCGAGACGACGCGGCTGTCGCGGTCCCGCTCCCAGCCGGTCTCGACGAAATCGATGAAGGTTCCCGGCCGCGTCGACATCACGCCGACCCGATCCGACAGCATCGCCGCCTCGTCTAGCGCGTGGGTGATGAGCAGCACCGTCGCACCGGTCTCGCGCCAGAGCCGCAGCAATTCGTCGCCCATCAGCAGCCGCGTCTGCTGGTCGAGGGCGCCGAAGGGCTCGTCGAGCAGGATCAGCCGGGGCTGCATCACGAGTGTCCGTGCGATGCAGACGCGCTGGCGCATGCCGCCGGACAGCTGTGCCGGGTATGAGGCGGCGAAGTCGCGCAACCCCATGAAGCCGACGGCGTAATCGACGCGCCGGGCGATTTCCGCCGGGTCGATGCCGGCACGACGCAGACCGAAGGCGACGTTGTCGCGAACGCTGAGCCAGGGGAAGGAGGCATCTTCCTGGAAGACCACGCCGACGCCATCCGGCACGTCCCGGATGGGCGCGCCCTCGAATTCGGCGACGCCCGCCTGCGGCCGGCTCAACCCTGCAAGAATGTCGAGCAAGGTGGATTTGCCGCAGCCGGAAGGACCGACGACGGAGAAGAACTCGCCCCTGCCCAGGTCGAGGTCCACGGGGCCGAGCGCATGCAGCTTGCCTTTGGGAAGGTCGAAGACCCGGGTGACGCCGCGGAGCCGGGCGTGAACGGCGGCGGGAGCCTCGGATATCGCCAAAGAGTCGCTCCGTGCCTTCACCGCCGCGCCGATCATGACTTCGCCTGCAGATCGGGCGGCAGGTAGGATTTGTCCAGGATCGTGGACCAGTCGATGTCGCTCTTGACCTCGCCGATCAGCTTCAGGCCCTCGACCATGCGGTTGAGCTCCTCGACACTGAACTCGCCCTCGCTCCACATATGCGGGCCGATCATGTTGTCGACGGCCTCCCTGGCGATCGGCGGGTCGAGCTTGTAGATCTTTTCGATGATCTTCGCAGTGCCCGCAGGGTCCTGGTAGACGGCCTGCACGCCGGCCCTGCGGCCCGCGATGATGGCCCTCAGCTTCGCCGGCTGCTCCTGCGCGAATTTGCGTGTGGTGATCCCCACCGATGTCGTCATCGGCTTGAGGACTTCGCCGGCCTTGTAGACCGCGCGATACTTGTCCTTGCGGATGATCGAAAGCGGCTCGATGAGCACGGAAGCGGCAACGCCGCCCTGTTCCATCATCGTCAGGGCCGGGACATAGCCGCCGGCGGCGACCCGCTGAACCTTGCCCGGATCGATGCCCTTCTCGCGAAGGACCATCAGGAAGAGCATTTCCGAAACGGATTTCGGCGAGGTGATCGCCACCTTTTTGCCGATCAGATCCTCGAGGCTCTTGATGCCGGAATCGGGCATCGTCACCATCGAGGCCTCGGCCACGCTGCGCGTGCCCGTGTTGACGATGACGACGTCGAGGCCCTGTGCCTTGGCGGCGAGCGCCGCTGAGACCGCGACTTCGCCATAGGGTGTGTCGCTGGCGAGGATGTTGCGGACCGTGGTGCCGCCCCCGCCGGAGCCGAGAATGCCGGTGATGTCGATGCCGGCCTGCTTGAACAGGCCCTTCTCCATGGAGACCGCATAGGGGGCGCCGTAGAGGCTCGCGCCCCATTGCGTCACCGAGATCTCTTCTGAATTCGCACTGGACTGAATAAAGAGTGTCGCCAGGGCGACCAGGGCACTCCGCACCTTCCGGTCGGATACGAATTTCATGGCTCTCTCCCGGCTCATCCGCGGCCGCCTTTTGACGTTTCCGCGGGTCTGAAATTCATTTGTATGCCAATAAAAACGCCGATCGGGCGCCTTGTCAATCGAAGGATTCGAGGCCGACTTGGGCCCAGCTTGGGCTCACCTTGCCGGGCCACCTTGGGCGGCCGCGCTGGCGAGGAAAAAATCGACATGAGACGGAAAGCCTTCCGGTTTCGGCGGCCGGCTCGACATGACGGGCCCGGGCGATGGATGGTCGATCAGGTCGCCTCGACCTGGTCGGTGCGGCTTCCCGGCGATCCCTGCTCCGACGGACGCCGGCGGGCACTCAGCTTGCTCATCCAAAGATAGATGATCGGGGTCGTGTAGAGCGTCAGGATCTGGCTGAGGATCAGGCCGCCGACGATGGTGATGCCGAGCGGGCGGCGCAGCTCCGCGCCGGGGCCTGTCGCGATCATCAGCGGGACCGCGCCGAGCATGGCCGAGAGCGTCGTCATCAGGATCGGCCGGAAGCGTTCCAGGCAGGCGTCGAAGATCGCCTCGCGCGGGGTCTCGCCGCGCTGCCGCTCGGCGCTGATCGCGAAATCGACCAGCATGATGCCGTTCTTCTTGACGATGCCGATCAGCAGGATGATGCCGATAAAGGCGATGATGGTGAGATCGGCGCCGGCGATCCGCAGCGCGATCAGCGCGCCCAGGCCCGCGGAGGGCAGGGTGGAGAGGATCGTCACCGGGTGGATCAGGCTCTCATAGAGCACGCCGAGGATGATGTAGACGGCGAGGATGTGCCGTGCCGCGCTCGACCTTGACGAGGCTGCGCAGCGGCACCTGCGCGCCGTTGCGGCCGGGCACGTAGAGATCGAGGATGTCGCCCGGATCGCGGCTGCGTGAGGGCGCGACCTCGAGGACGACCCGGTACTGGTTGCGCGCGCCGTAGATCGTCGAGATCTGGCGCTGGCTGAAGGCGTCGGACAGGACGTTGTCGATGTCCTGGATCGCGACGCCGAGCTGCGACGCCTTGTTGCGGTCGATCACGACATTGGCCTGCAGACCGCCCTGTTCGCGATCGGTCGCGACGTCGACGATCTCCGGCAGCGTGCGCAGGCGCTCCAGCACCTTGGGCACCCATTCTTCCAGCTCGGGCAGGTTCGGGTCCCAGAGCGTGAACTGGTATTGCGAGCGGCCCTGCCGCCCGCCGGCGCGGACGTCCTGGATCGGCGTCAGGAAGATGCGCAGGCCCGGAATCGAGCCCAAGCGCCCGCGCAGGCGGTTGACCACCTGCGCCGAGCTCAGGCCGCGCTCCTCCAGCGGCTTCAGGCTGACGAAGAAGCGCCCGGTATTGACCGAGCCACTGCCGCCGCCGATGAAGGAGGCGACGCCGAGCACGGCCGGATCCGATGCGACGACGGCCGCGCCCCGCTGCTGGAGCTGCGCCATCGCCGGGAAGGAGATGTCGGTCGAGGCCTGGGTGAAGCCGATGATCAGGCCGGTGTCGTCTTGTGGGAAATAGCCCTTCGGCGCGCTGCGGAACATCTGCACGGTCAGCGCGACCGTCGCGATCATCACGATCAGCATGAACCAACTATGCTGCAGCACGACCCTGAGCGTGCTGGCATAGAAGCGCGTCATCGCCGAGAGCACGCTCTCCACCGCCCGGTCGAAGCGGCTCGGCACATGCGGCCCGGTCTTGAGGAAATGCGCGCAGATCATCGGCGTGACGCTGAGCGAGACCGCCGTCGAGACCAGGATGGCGAAGGTCAGCGTCAGGGTGAACTCGCGGAAGAAGCGGCCAGCCACCCCGTCCATGAAGAAGAGCGGAATGAAGGCCGCGATCAGCGACAGGCTGATCGAGACGACCGTGAAGCCGATCTGGCCGGCGCCGAGCAGGGCGGCGCGCAGGGGCGACAGGCCGCGGGCGACGTTGCGCTCGATGTTCTCGATCATGACGATGGCGTCGTCCACGACGAAGCCGACCGAGATCGTCACCGCCATCAGCGAGAGATTGTCGAGCGTGAAGCCGGCGAGCCACATCGCCGCGAAGGTGCCGGCGATCGAGAGCGGCACGGTGACGCCGGCAGCGACGGTCAGCGTCGTGCGCCGCAGGAACAGGAAGACGACCAGCATCACCAGGGCAATGGAGATCAGCAGCGTGTGCTGGATATCCGCGATCGAGGCGCGGATCGTCACCGTGCGGTCCGACATGATCGAGAACTGGATGCCGGCCGGCACCCATTTCTGGATCTCGGGCAGCAGCGCCTTCACCCGGTCGACCGTGTCGATGACGTTGGCATCGGCCTGCTTGGTCATGGTGATGAGGATGGCCGGCTTGCCGTTGTACCAGCCGGCGGCGCGGCTGTTGCGTACGCCGCGCTCTACCGTCGCGACATCGGCGAGCCGGACCACGGTGCCCTTGGCCGAGCGCACGACGATGTCGCCGTAATCCTCCGGCTGCCGGATCTGGTTGTTGGCGGAGAGCGTCTCGCTCTGGTGCGTCCCGTCGAAGGAGCCGACCGCGGACACCGTATTGGCGTTGACGATGGCGGTGCGGATCGTGTCGAGGCTCAAGCCCATGGCGGCAAGCTGGGCCGGGTCGAGGCGCACGCGGATCGCCGGCTGCTCGGCACCGGCGACCGTGACCTCGCCGACGCCTTCTACCTGGGAAATGCGCTGGGCGATGACGGTGTCGGCCGCGTCGTACATCGCGCTCGGCGTCATCGTGTCCGAGGTCAGCGCCAGGATCAGGATCGGCGCGGCGTTGGGGTTGGCCTTGCGGAACTGCGGCAGCGTCGGCAGGTCGCCCGGCAGGTCTGTCGCGGCGGCGTTGAGCGCCGCCTGCACGTCACGGGCGGCGCTGTCGGTGTTTCGCGTCAGGTCGAATTGCAGCACGATCTGAGTCGAGCCGAGCGAACTCGTCGAGGTGATCTCGGTGACGCCGGGGATCGAGCCGAGTCGCCGCTCCAGCGGCGCGGCGACGCTGCCGGCCATGGTCGCGGGGTCGGCGCCGGGGCGGCCGGCGAAGACGCGGATCGTCGGGAAGTCGACGCTCGGCAGGCTCGCCACCGGCAGGAACATGTAGGCGACCATGCCGACGAGGAAGAGGCCGATCGCCATCAGCGCGGTGCCGACCGGGCGCAGGATGAAGGCGTCGGAGAGACCCCGCACCGTCTTCCAGCCCTTGTCCTCCTCGGCCGCCGCGCTCATTCGGCCGCCTCCGGCCCCGGATAGGGGACGACGCCGTCACGGCCGCCACCGAGGCGGCGGCGCAGCCGTTCCAATGCGAGGTAGATCACGGGCGTCGTGTAGAGCGTCAGCAACTGGCTGAGCAGCAGGCCGCCGATGATGGTGATGCCGAGCGGCTGGCGCAATTCGCTGCCGGTTCCGGTCGCCAGTGCCAGGGGGAGGGCGCCGAAAAGAGCCGCGAGCGTCGTCATCATGATCGGGCGGAAGCGCAGCCGGCAGGCCTTGACGATGGCGTCTTCCGGCGAAAGGCCCTCGTTTCGCTCGGCATCGAGCGCGAAGTCGATCATCATGATCGCGTTCTTCTTGACGATGCCSATCAGCAGGATSAYGCCGATCAGGGCCACGATCGAGAGCTCGCGGCCGGTCACGATGAGCGCGAGCAGGGCGCCGACGCCCGCCGAGGGCAGGGTCGTCAGGATCGTGAAGGGGTGGACATAGCTCTCGTAGAGCACGCCGAGCACCAAATAGATCGTCACGATGGCGGCCAGGATCAGCCAGGGCTGGTTGGCGAGCGAGCGGTTGAACTCGGCCGCGTCGGCGCTGAAG
>NZ_JBFRDQ010000067.1:0-35224 GCF_052113865.1 Allobosea sp. TAB14
GGTCCAGCGCGGGGCGCTGGCGGAGGACGCCGGGACCGGCGCCGACAATTTCCGCGCCAAGCGCTATGTCGCGAAATACACGATCAACCCCGCCATCGCCCATGGCATCTCGCGTCATATCGGGTCGATCGAAGTGGGCAAGCTCGCCGACCTCGTCATCTGGTCGCCGGCCTTCTTCGCCACCAAGCCCGACCTCATCATCAAGGGTGGCATGATCGCGGCCGCTCCGATGGGGGACCCCAACGCCTCGATCCCGACGCCTCAGCCGGTGCATTACCGGCCGATGTTCGGCGCCTTCGGCAAGGCCGTGACCTCGACCTCGCTGCTCTTCGTCTCGCAGGCGGCCATCGCCAACGGGCTGAGGAACCGGCTCGGCACGGACAAGGAGATGGTCGCGGTCGAGAACACCCGTGGCGGCATCTCTAAGAAGAGCATGATCCACAACGGCGCCACGCCGGACATCCAGATCGATCCGGAAACCTATGCGGTGGTCGCGGATGGCGAATTGCTGGTCTGTGAGCCCGCGAAGGAACTGCCGCTGGCGCAGCGCTACTTCCTGTTTTGAGGCGTGCTGCGCCGGAGCTCGGTAGCGCGGCCGGCGGTTTGTGCTACTAACTGGGCATGGCTTGGGGGCGTTAAAGCTCTCCTCACAGGATCATCAGACATGCTTCGCGCCACCTCCGTCGTTCGCAAGGCCGCCGTTCGGGCCGAGCGCGTCRTCGACACGCTCACCCTCGACCATGACGACCGCAATCGCCGCCGCCTTGCCCTCAAGGCCKATGGCGGGCTCGATGTCCTGCTCGATCTCGACAAGGCCACGGTGCTGGCCGATGGCGACGCCGTGAAGCTGGAGGACGGGAGCCTTGTCCAAATCAAGGCCGCACCGCAGAGCCTGCTGGAGATCCGCGCCGAGAACCCGCTGCGGCTGATGCGCGTCGCCTGGCATATCGGCAACCGCCATACCCCGGCCGAGATCACCGCCGACGCGATCTACATCGAGAACGACCACGTCCTGGCCGAGATGGTGCGCGGGCAGGGCTGTGCGATGACGACGGTGGAGCGCCCCTTCCAGCCCGAGCGCGGCGCCTACGACCACGACCATGCTCACGGCCACGATCACGCCCATGATGACGCCTGCGGCTGCGGGCATGATCACCACGGTCACGATCACCATCATCATGGCCACGACCACGACCACAAGCATGGCCATGAGCACGCGCACGGTCAGGAACATACGCATGGCCAGGAACATGCGCATGGCAAAGAACACGCGCATGATCACAAGCATGCCCACGGCCATGAGCACCATCACGCCCATGGCGATGCCTGCGGCTGCGGCCACGACCATCACGATCACGAGCATCACGACCACGGCCACCGCCATGGCGCCGAGCATGGCCATAAGGGCCATTCGCACGACCGCTGAGCCGGCAGGGCATGTCGGCCCATCTGCCCCTGATGGTCTGGCTGTCGCCGTCCTTCCCGGTCGGCGCCTTCGCCTATTCGCACGGGCTGGAATGGGCCTTCGAGGCCGGCGACCTGCACGACGCGGAAACCCTGCGCGACTGGCTCGACGCGCTGGTACGTCACGGCTCGCTGCATAACGACCTGATTCTCTTCGCGGCCGCTTTTCACGCCGCGCAGGAGAAGGACGCGGGCGCGTTGCGCGAGGTCGCGGAGCTTGCGCTCGCGCTCGCCAACTCCGCCGAGCGGCGGCTGGAAACGGTGACGCAGGGCAATGCCTTCGCCGCGGCGGTGAAGGCGTCCTGGCCTTGCGAAGCCATCGGCCGGCTGGGCGAGGCCTGGGATGGCGATGTCGCCTATCCGGTCGCCGTGGCGGTCGCCAGCGCCGGTCACGCCCTGCCTCTGCCCGCCTGCCTCGAAGCCTATAGCCTGGCCTTCGTCGCCAATCTCGTCTCGGCGTCGGTGCGGCTGGGCATCGTCGGCCAGACCGATGGGCAGCGGGTCACGGCCGGCTTGGTCCCGGCCTTGCATGAGGCCGCGGCCGGGGCCGAGCGCGCGACGCTCGACGATCTCGGCGGCTGCGCGCTGCGCTCCGACATCACCAGCTTGCGTCACGAAACCCAGTATTCGAGGCTTTTCCGCTCATGACCCGCTCCCCCCATGGCCCTTTGCGCGTCGGCATCGGCGGCCCGGTCGGCTCCGGCAAGACGGCGCTGATGGAGGTGCTGTGCAAGCGCATGCGCGGCGCCTACGACCTCTGCGCCATCACCAACGACATCTACACCAAGGAGGATGCGCGGCTGCTGACGGTCGCCGGCGCGCTGCCCGAGGAGCGGATCATGGGCGTCGAGACCGGCGGCTGCCCGCATACCGCGATCCGCGAGGATTGCTCGATCAACCTCGCGGCGGTCGCCGAGATGCGCGGCAAGTTCCCGGCGCTCGATCTGATCCTGATCGAATCCGGCGGCGACAACCTCGCCGCGACCTTCTCGCCCGAGCTGGCGGATCTGACGATTTACGTCATCGACGTCGCCGCCGGCGAGAAGATCCCGCGCAAGGGTGGGCCCGGCATCACCCGCTCCGACCTGCTCGTCATCAACAAGACCGATCTCGCGCCGCATGTCGGCGCCGATCTCGGCGTGATGGAGCGCGATTCCCGGACGATGCGGGGCAAACGCCCCTTCGTCTTCACCAATACSCGKGMSGGCGAGGGCGTCGACGCGGTGATCGATTTCATCGAGATGGCCGGCGGCCTGAAGCCGGCTTCGGCGGCGTGAGGAGAGGCGGATGAACACGAAGATGATCGAGCGGCTGGTGCTTGCTTCGGCGGCGACGCTCTTTGCCGGTAGCGCCATGGCTCATACCGGCGTCGGCTCCGTGCATGGCTTCACGGCGGGGCTGACCCATCCGCTGTTCGGGCTGGACCATCTCACCGCCATGGTCGCGGTCGGCCTCTGGGCCGGGCTGGTCGGCGGCAAGGCGCGTTTCGCCTATCCCGCCGCTTTCGTCGTCACCATGGTTCTCGCCGGCATCTGGGGCATGACGGGCGCAGCCTTGCCCGGCGTCGAGATCGGGATCGGCGTCTCGGTCGTGGCGCTCGGCCTCGCCATCGCCTTCAACCTGACGCCGCCGCTGGCGGCCGGTGTCGCGATCTGCGCTGCATTCGCGATCTTCCATGGCCATGCCCATGGCGCGGAACTGCCGGAGGATGCGAGCGGGCTGAGCTATGCCGCCGGCTTCGTCGTGGCGACCGCGGCGCTGCATGGCGTCGGGCTGGTTCTCGCCGCACAGATCGCGCGCTATGCGCCGCGCCTGGCCCGCTTTGCCGGTGGCGCGATGGCCGTCGCCGGAATCGCCTTCCTCGCCGGCTGAAACAAGGTCATCCAAAAAAAGGAAAGGGCGGGCCCGAGGCCCGCCCTTTTTGTTGTCTCTGGCTGCGGCGGCCGGTCCCGGCTCAGGCGTCGTAGCCCTTGACCTGCGCCAGCGCGGTCATCACGCCGCGCAGYTCCGCSARKCCRCGCAGSCGSCCSACGGCSGGATAGCCSGGGAARCTGCCCTTGCCGAYATCGTCGAGCAGYTCATGGCCGTGGTCGGGGCGCATCGGGATGCGCCAATGCGGCAGGCCGGCGGCCTTGCGGCGCTTCTCCTCGGCCATCAGCGCATCGACCAGCGCGACCATGTCGGTGTCGCCGCCGAGATGCTCGGCCTCCATGAAGGACCCGTCCGGGTCCTTCGCGACGTTGCGCAGATGCGCGAACCAGACCTTGTCGGCGAAGCGGCGCGCGATTGCCGGCACATCGTTCTTCGGATTGGCGCCGAGCGAGCCGGAGCAGAGCGTCAGCCCGTTCGCCGGGGAATCGACCGCACCGAGGATCCAGGCGATGTCGTCCTCGTCCGAGCAGATGCGCGGCAGGCCGAAGAGCGGGCGCGGCGGGTCGTCCGGATGGATGCACATGCGGATGCCGACCTCCTCGGCGGTCGGGATGATCGCCTCCAGGAAGCGCTTGAGATTGGCCCTGAGCTTGTCATGCGTCATGCCGGCATAGCGCTCGAGGATGCGGGCGAGGCCGGGCAGGTCGTAGCGGTCGAAGGCGCCGGGCAGTCCCGCCATCACGCTGGAGAGCAGCCGGTCGCGATCTGCTTCCGTCGAGCGCTCGAACCAGGCCCTGGCCTTGTCCATCACCTCGGCGGAATGGCCCTCGTCGGCGCCCTTGCGCTTCAGCATGAAGTGATCGAGCGCGACATATTCGTGCAGGTTGAAGCGCAGCGCCGTCCCGCCACCCGGCAGCGGTTCGGCGAGCTGCGTGCGCGTCCAGTCCAGCACCGGCATGAAGTTGTAGCAGATCACCTGAAGCCCGCAGGCGGCGAGGTTGCGCATCGACTGGCGGTAGTTCTCGAAAACGGTTTCGAGGTCGCCCTCGCCGATCTTGACGCTTTCATGGATCGGCAGGCTCTCGACCACCTTCCATTCGAGGCCGAGGCTCCTGTCGCCGCGAACGATCGCCTGGCGCTTCTTGATCTCCTCGACGCTCCAGACCACGCCATAGGGGATCTGGTGCAGCGAGTTGACGATGCCTGTCGCCCCGGCCTGCCTGGCCTGCGCTAGAGTCACGACGTCGTCCGGGCCGAACCAGCGCCAGCATTGTTCCATGGTCTAATATCCTTTGGGAGGTATGGTGTCGTCGGGTGGTGGGCGCCGCGTCTCAGCTCGCCTCGTGGACAAGCCTGGAATCGTCGAAGGCGTCGGCATGGTCCTTCGCGATCGCGTCGATCGTGGCGAAGACGGTGCGCAGATGCGCCCGCATCGCCGCCTCGGCGCCTGCGGCGTCGTGCTTGATGATATGCGCGGCGATGATCCGGTGCTCCTGCAGGATCACGCTCGACCAGGAGGGCGTTTCCAGCGAGAGGCAGCGCACCCGGTCCATCTGCGCCTTCACGCCCTCGATCATGCTCCAGACCGCGCTGTGGCCGGCGATACGCGATATTTCGGCGTGGAACACTTCGTCGAGGCGGAAAATCTCCGGCCGATCCTGCCGCCGCACGGCTTCCGCCTGCTCCTCGATCTGTTCTTCGAGCCGGCGGCGGTCGGCATCGCCGATGCGCTCGGCGGCGAGCACGACGGTGCGGCATTCCAGCGTCTCGCGCACGAACTGGCTGTCATGGACGGCTGCGAGGTCGATCGGCGCGACGAAGGTGCCGACCTGCGGCACCGCCACCAGGAAGCCCTCATCGACCAGCCGCTTGAACGCCTCGCGCACTGGCGTGCGGCTGACCCCGAAGCGCAGCGCCATGCGCGCCTCGGACATCGCCTCGCGCGGCTTCAGCACGCCGCTGATGACGTCGGTGCGCAGCACGCTGTAGATTTGATCTGTGCTGTGCCGCGTTGCTGGGTGGGCCATTGCCAAGCTCTTATCGACTAGTATACTAGGATACCGAGTAATCCGGCGCTGCGTCAATCGCACAGTCGGCGGATTGAACAACGGGTTCCGGTGGGCGGCGGCCGGAACATCAGAACAAGCATCCGTCAAAAGAAGCGGAAATCCGCATCTGGAGGAGAAACCATGGCTTACGACAGCATCAACAGGCGTCATTTCATCGGCGGTGTCGCCGGTCTCGGCCTTGCCGCCCAGGCGCCCGGCGCCTTTGCGCAGCAGCTCAAGCTGCCGGCATCGCCGGTCACGATCAGTGTCATCGATGTCGGCGGCGCTCTGGCGCTGGTCCAGACGCCGATGGAAAACTTCTCCAAGATGAAGCCCAAGCTCGCTTCGCGCATGGTCTTCACCAAGGCTCCGGCTCCCGAGTTGCCGTCGAAGATCAAGGCTCAGCAGAGCGCCGGCCGCGTCGACATCGACATGGTCATCGGTGGCCTGGACGTGCTGTCGGCCGGCATCGAGCAGAAGCTCTGGGTCGAATTGYTGCCACGCTTCGCGGCCGAGCTGCCGAAGCCCGAGGACATCTACCTCGCGCCCGCTCTCGCGATGCACAATCTCGGCCAGGGGCAGGGCATGGCGATGGTCTACTACCCGTCCGGGCCGCTGCTCGAATACATGCCCGACCGGGTCAAGACTCCGCCGACCACGGCCGAGGAATTGCTGGCCTGGACCAAGCAGAACAAGAACCGCTTCTTCTACGGACGCCCGGCCAATTCCGGCCCCGGTCGCACCTGGCTCATGGGCCTGCCCTACATCCTCGGCGACAAGGATCCGAAGGATCCCGAGAAGGGCTGGGACAAGACCTGGGCCTATCTCAAGGAGCTGGGCGAGAACATCGAGTACTACCCCGGCGGCACCGGCCAGACGATGAAGGAGCTCGGCGACGGCACGCGCGACATCATCGTCAGCACCACGGGCTGGGACATCAACCCGCGCGTCCTCGGCATCGTGCCCAAGGAAGCCAAGGTCCAGACGCTGAAGGGTTTCCACTGGGTGACCGACGCCCAGTACATGATGATCCCGAAGGGCGTCTCCGACGAGAAGCTCGCCGTGCTGCTCGATCTGGTCCGCCACATGCTCACGCCGGAGCAGCAGGCCTATACCTATGACGAAGGCTATTTCTATCCGGGTCCGGCGGTGAAGGACGTGCCGCTCTCGATGGCGCCGGAATCGAGCCAGAAGGCGATCAAGGAATACGGCCGGCCCGAATACGACAAGCTGATCGCCGACAACCCGATGGAAACCCCGCTGAATCCCGACAAGATGGTCATCGCCTTCCGGATCTGGGACGAGCAGGTCGGCGGCGCCAAGAAGAAGTAGGCCACGGACTGGCCGGCAGGCGCGGCCGAGGGCCGGGCCTGCCGCTTCCACATGGGGCCTGCTCTCGCGGCGAGGGCGGCCCCGCAACGACACCGTTATCAAGACCCGGAAGCCATGACGATCAACGCAGCCTCCTTCCGCGAGCTCAAGCTCGATCGCCTGAGCCGTGACTTCGGCACGCATAACGCGCTCAAGGACGTCTCGCTGACCATCGGCAAGGGCGAGTTCATCGCCCTGCTCGGGCCTTCGGGCTGCGGCAAGTCGACCACGCTGAACTTGATCGCCGGGCTGCTGCCGGCGACCGGTGGCGGCATCTGGCTCGACGACAAGCGCATCGACCCGTTGCGGCCGGAAGAGCGCGGCTTCGGCATGGTCTTCCAGAACTATGCGCTGTTCCCGCATATGACGGTGGCGAAGAACATCGGCTTCGGCCTCAAGATGCGCGGCGTGGCCAAGGCCGAGATCGACAAGCGCGTCGCCGAGGCGGTCGCGCTGGTGCGCCTGCAGGGCCAGACTGCGAAGCTGCCCGGCCAGCTCTCCGGCGGCCAGCAGCAGCGCGTCGCTATCGCCCGSGCYATCGTCGTCGAGCCGCCGCTCGTGCTGATGGACGAGCCGCTCTCCAATCTCGACGCCAAGCTGCGCCTCGAGATGCGCGCCGAGATCCGCCGCATCCACAACACCCTCGGCGCGACCACGATCTACGTCACCCACGACCAGGAGGAGGCGCTCTCGCTCGCCGACCGCATCGTCGTGCTGCGCGACGGCGTGGTCCGCCAGGTCGGCACGCCCGAGGACCTGTTCTCGCGCCCTGACCATCTCGACGTCGCCGAGTTCATGGGCTTCCGCAACAAGGTCAAGGGCACGGTCGCCACGGTGACCGAGGGCCACGCCACGGTCGCGGTTAGCGAGGCGCAACTCTCCGGCCGCACCCGCAACGTGGTTTCTGCCGGGGCCGCTGCCTGGCTCGCCATCCGCCCTGAGGATCTCCATCCTGTCGCGGCCGGTCAGCCCGGCCTCAAGGCGCAGGTGGTCTCGACCGAGTTCCGCGGYCGCGAATTCGTCGGCTTCGCCCGCATGGCGGATGGAACGGACCTGTCCTTCCTCGCCCATGACAAGCTGTCGCCCGGCGAGGCGGTCACGCTCGCCGCCGACGCCGACCGCGTCCTCGTCTATGGAGAGGCGGCGTGAGCGCGGAAGCCACCTCCATCCCGCTGAAGCAGCGGCTGGCGGCGCGCGGGCTCGACGGGCTGACGCTGCTCGTCGTGCCGGCGATCCTGTTCCTGCTGGCGCTGTTCATCTACCCGTTCCTTTACGGGCTCATCCTCTCCTTCGAGCCGAAGGCGGGCGGAGCGCTGTCGAACTACCAGCGCTTCTTCTCCGATTCCTTCCTCTACGGCACGATCGCGACGACGCTCTGGCTCGCTTTGCCGGTGACGGTCGCGACGCTGGGGCTCGCCATCCCGATCGCCTTCCGCGTCCGGCTGATGCAGAACCAGCGCCTGCTCACCACCATCCTGGTGATCCCGATCACGCTGGGGACGGTGCTCGTCGCCGAGGGCCTTTTGAACTATCTCGGCCCGCAAGGCTGGTTCAACCGGACCTTGATGACGCTCGGCCTCATCTCGACGCCGGTGAAGCTGCTGCACAACTACTGGGGCGTGATGCTCTCGCTGGTCATCACCGGCTTCCCCTTCACCTTCCTGCTGACGCTGTCCTACCTGTCGGGCATCGACCCGGCGCTGGAGAATGCCGGCGCGACGCTGGGGGCAGGGCCCTGGGAGCGCTTCAAGCACATCCTCTTCCCGCTGCTGCTGCCCGGTCTGGCGATCACCTTCTGCCTGAGCTTCGTGCAGGCCTTCTCGGTCTTCCCCTCGGCGGTGCTGCTCGGCGCCCCGGCCGGCCCGACCCGCGTCATCTCGATCGCGGCCTATCAGGCGGCTTTCGAGGAATACGATTACTCCATGGCCTCGGCAGTGGCGATGATCATGGCGGCGGTTCAGCTCGCCATCGTTGTCGCGGTGCTGGCGGCRCGCGGCCTGCTCTATCGCGGCCCGGCCGGCGGCGGAAAGGGCTGAGCCGATGATCAAGGACACCCGTATCTCGACGAAGCTCTGGGCGGCCGCGAACTGGGCGCTGATCGGCTTCTTCATCATCAACCTGTTCGGCATGATCGCGACGGTGGTGACCTCCTCCTTCGCCACACGCTGGCTCGGAACCTGGCTGCCGGCCGACTGGACGACGCGCTGGTATGCGGCCGCCTGGTCGGAATTCCAGCTCCATGACGTGCTGTTCGTCACCTTCCAGATCGTCTTCCTGGTGGTGGTGATCTCGGGGCTGATCGGCGTGCCGGCGGCCTATGCGCTGGCGCGGCGGGACTTCCCGGGCAAGAAGCTCGTCATGCTGCTCTTCCTGCTGCCGCTCCTGGTGCCGCCGATCACCTTCGGCATCCCGCTGGCGACGGTGCTCTACCAGACCGGCTTCGCCGGCCAGATGTCGGGCGTGGTGCTGGCGAACCTTGTGCCGACCGTGCCCTTTGTTATCCTGGTGATGATCCCCTTCATCGAGCAGATCGACACCAAGATCGAACAGGCGGCGCGTGTCTTCGGCGCCAACACCTTCAAGCTCTTTGTGCACGTGCTGCTGCCGCTGCTAACGCCCGGCATCCTGGCGGCGCTGCTGCTGGTGCTGGTGCGCACACTCGCCATGTTCGAGCTGACCTTCCTCACGGCCGGTCCGACCAGCCAGACGCTCGTCGTCGCGCTCTACTACGCGGTCTTCGCCTCCGGCGTTCGCGCGGTGCAGTCGATCGACGCCATGGCGGTGATCTACATGGTCACGACGCTGATCTGGCTCATCATCGCGCTGCGCTTCGTCAACCCGACCCAGATCGTCGCCCGCGCCAAGAGGTGAGGGCGGCGCGCTAGCCGAGATCGATTAGCGCGATGCCGAGTTCCGGGCGCTTGCGGCGGCACAGCTCCGCAGGTGCCTCGGTGATCGTCACTTCCAGCGTCGGCCTCACGGTCCCTCGCAGGAAGTGACCACCCCGGGTCGAGCCGTCGCGCAGGCCCAGCACGGCGTGCAGATGGAGGCTCGGTTCGTCGTTCTCGTCGCGGGCGATGTCGCCGAGAAGGCTCAGCACCTCGCTCTGCTCATCGACCGGAATTTCGCGATAGGTCTTGGCCGGCAGGTCGAACCAGCCGACGACCGCCTTCTGGAAGGCGCCGATGGCGCTGACCGATGCTCCGCTCAGGCCCTGCTGGTCGGCGAAGCGGGTCAGCGTCTCGAATGCCTCCTCGCCAGCGTCCAGGATCACCACGAAGCGGCGCGTGCCGCCTTGCTCGCCGACTTGCCTGAAATTCATGAGCGAACCTCCTGACGGGCCAACGCGGCGGCCGGGTTTTTGATCCGCAGCGGCCTGGCCGGCATCTCGCGCCGTCGCGGCAAATGAGGTATGAGCGCCGACCGCTTGCGATGACGCGCGCGCCACCCATCTCACGGAAACATGACGCAGTTCTCGCCCTTTCGCTTCTCCATCGCACCGATGATGGATTGGACAGATCGCCACTGCCGGACGATCCATCGCCTGATGTCGCGCCATGCGCTGCTCTACACCGAGATGGTGACGGCGCAGGCGGTGATCCACGGCAACCGCGAGCGCCTGATCGGCTTCGACGCGATGGAACACCCGGTCGCGCTCCAGCTCGGCGGCAACGACCCGAAGCTTCTGGCCGAGGCGGCGCGGATCGGCGCCGAATTCGGCTATGGCGAGATTAACCTGAATTGCGGCTGCCCGTCCGATCGCGTCCAGGGCGGCGCTTTCGGCGCCTGCCTGATGCGCGAGCCGGTGCTGGTCGGCGATTGCGTCGCGGCGATGAAGGCAGCGGTCGCGATCCCCGTCACGGTGAAATGCCGCATCGGCGTGGACGATCAGGACCCGGAAATCGCGCTCGATGCCCTGACCGCGGCGGTTCGCGCGGCGGGCGTCGATGCGCTGATCGTCCATGCCCGAAAAGCCTGGCTGCAGGGCCTCTCGCCCAAGGAGAACCGCGAGATTCCGCCGCTCGATTATGAGCGCGCCTACCGCCTCAAGGCCGCCAATCCCGATCTGCCGGTGGCGATCAATGGCGGCATCAAGGCGCCGGCCGAGTGGGTCCCGCATCTGGAGAGGCTCGACGGCGTCATGGTCGGGCGCGAAGCCTATCAGAATCCGGAAATCCTGCTCCAGGTCGATCCGCTGCTGTTCGGGCAGGCACCGCCGGTCGCCGACGCCTTCGCGATGCTGGAGGCGCTGGAGCCCCATCTCGCCGCGCATCTGGAGCGGGGCGGGCGGCTGCATGCCTTCACACGCCATCTCGTCGGGCTGTTCCCGGGCCGTCCGGGCGCACGCCTCTTCCGCCGCCATCTCGCCGAGCATTGCGTCGCAGCCGGCGCCGGGCTCGCCGATCTGCGTGCCGCCACCGCGCATGTCTCGCGCCACGAGACGGCTGCTGCGGCCTGATCGATATGGCGCCCGCTTGGGCGGCAGGCCCGCTCGATCAGGATCCGGTTAACCGCCGACCTGGAACGAATAGCTCAGCGTCGTGCCGAAGGTGAACTGGTCCCGGCTGCCATTGACCCGCACGAGAGGGGAGCCCGCCGCCTCGTCCAGGAGCCGGTCGTAGCGCGCGTAGACCGTCGTCGCCCAGTTTTCGGACCAGTCATAGGTGAGGGCCGTGGCCACGCCCGCCGATTTCGCGCCGGAGTCCGGGCGATAGGGCCTGTAGATGCCGCTCAGCGCCGCTTCTCCGGGCGTGATCCCGAAATTACGCGTCATGTAGCTCTTACTGCCCATGCTGAAACGCGGGCCCGCCGAGAAGGTGAAGCTGCCGAAGCGCTCGACCCAGTCGGCGGAGAGATCCGCGACGATACCGTGATGGCCGTGAAAGCCCTGCTTCACCTCGGCGCGCAAGCGGAAGCGATCCAGGACGGGCCAGAATTCGGCAAAGACGCCGGCCTCGATCGTCCAGGGCACGTCGCGCAGGCCGAAGAGTTTCCGGTCCGCGCCGGAATAGCGGCCTGACTTGTAGTCGCCGACCACGCCGACCTTGAGCCGGTCGGTGTCGTACAGGGCGAAGTCGAGCCCGTCATCGGGCGCGCTGAAGCCTTCGGCCTCCCCGACACGGCGCCAGCTCAGCGACGGCATGGGCGAGAAGCGGCGCCATTTCGAGCCTTCGAAATCGGGCTCGTATTGCAGCGAGCCGCCGATCGTGATGATCCAGCCCTTGGCGGGGGTCGGGTCGGTCAGGGCCGGCGTCGTGTCGGCGGCCCGGGCGGCGGAAAGGCCGCAGGACAGCGCGAGCAGCGAGAGCCATGCTCCGCGGCTTTGGACAAGAGGCAGTCGCTTGCCGCGGCCCTTGGATACGCAGGTCGTCCGCGTCATTCGCTGGCGCTCCGGCTGAGTTTGATTCCGAGTTTCTTGATGCGGTGCCACAGGCTGCGTTCCGCAACGCCGAGCAGCCGCGCGGCCTGGACCTGCACGCCGCCGGTGCGGCGCAGAGCAGCGAGGATGAAGTCGCGCTCGATGCGTTCGAGCTCGGCATCGAGATCGCCGGGGATGCTGCCAGAATCGCCACGGCGTGGCGACGATTCAAAGAGGTCGCGCGGCAGGTCGTGAACATCGATCGTGGGTGACTTCGCGACGATGATGGCACGCTCCACGCAGTTATGCAGTTCCCGGATGTTGCCGGGCCACTCATGGTCGGACATAGCCGAAATCGCGGCGGGCGTGAAGCCGATGACTCGCTTTCCCATGGCTTCGCTCAACTGGCCGAGAAAATGCGTGGCGAGCGTCGGAATATCCTCCCGGCGATCGCGCAGGGCGGGCAGGGCGATGGGAAAAACGTTGAGCCGGTAGAACAGATCCTCGCGGAAGCGGCCTTCCGCGACGGCCTGGCGCATGTCCTTGTGCGTGGCGGCGATGAGGCGGACATCGACCGTCTGGCTCCGGTTGGCGCCGATGGGCTCGAAGCTGCGCTCCTGGACGGCGCGCAGCAGCTTCGCCTGCACGGCCACCGGCATGTCGCCGATCTCGTCGAGGAAGAGGGTGCCGCCATCGGCGGCGGCGAAGCGGCCGATGCGGTTGGATAGCGCCCCCGTGAAGGCGCCTTTCACATGGCCGAACAGCTCGCTTTCCAGCAGCGTCTCGGGAATCRCCGCGCAGTTCACGGCGACRAAGGGCTTGTTSCGSCGSGGACTGTTGAAATGGATCGCGCGGGCGACGACCTCCTTGCCGGTGCCGCTYTCKCCRCTSAGCATSACSGTSGCSCGCGTCTCGCAGACCTCGGTGACCTGCTCGATCACCCGCCGGAAGGGTGCGCTCGAGCCGATCAGCGTCTCGAAGCTGTAGCGTCCCTCCAGCTCGCTGCGCAAACGATCGTTGTCGCGCACGACGTCGGACAGCCGCAGCGCCCGCCGGACGGTGGCGGCGACCTCGTCCATCTCGAAGGGCTTGGCGATGTAGTCGAAAGCGCCTTCCTTCACGAGATCGACGGCATCGCGCACGGTCGCGAAGGCGGTGATGATCACGACGGGGATCTCGGGCCAGTGCTTGCGAACCTCCTGCAGCAGCTCGCGCCCGTCCATCACGGGGAGCCGCAGATCGGTCAGGACCAGATCGAAGCGGGCCTGTTCCAGCTCCTGCAGCGCGGCGCGGGCGTTGTCCACCGCGGTCGTGCGATAGCCGAGGTCTTCGAGGGCTGCCGCGAGCACGTCGGCGAGCCGCGCCTCGTCGTCGACAATCAGAACAGCGTGGCTCATGGCGCTTCCTTTGATCGCCAGCGCGGCAACGTGATGCTGAAGGCGGCGCCCCGGCCTGGCTCGCTCGCGCAGGTGGCCTGGCCGCCATGGGCTTCGGCGACAGTCTGGACCTTGGCAAGGCCAAGCCCGGTACCTTTCGTCTTTGTCGTGAAGAATGGGTTGAAGATCTCGTCGCGCATCTCCGCCGGCACGCCCGCGCCCTCGTCGCGGATCGTCAGCGAGACGGTGTCGCCCTCGGCGGTGACGTCCGCATGGATCGTGCCTCCATTGGGCATGGCGTCGATGGCGTTGAGCACGAGGTTGAGACAGGCCTGATGCAGCTGGTCCGGGTCGCCGCGGACCGTGGCATCGCCGCTCTCGTCGGTGACCGCGACGGAAATCTTGTGCCGCGCCAGTTCCGGCCCGGCAATCGCGGCGACGCGATCGATGATCGACCGCATCCGCAATTCGCTCGTCATCGGCGGCTTGGGATGCGCGAATTCGAGAAAGTCGCGCACCAGCGTTTCGATCCGGCGGACCTCGTCGATGACGTAGCCGAGCATCTTGTCCTCGGAGCCGGCGAGCTTCGCGCGGTTGCGGACGACCTCGGTCGAGGTCTTGATGATGCCGAGCGGGTTGCGGACCTCATGCGCGATGACCATGGCCGCCTGACCCAGCACCGACAGCCGGTCCCGGCGCCGGAGCTCGGTTTCGAGGTCGCGCAGCGCGCCGAGCTGTTCGGCCATGCTGTTGAAGCCGGCCGCGAGCTGGACGAGTTCGCGCCCTCCCGTCTCCGATACGCGCTGGCGATAATCGCCCGCGGCGATGGCCCGCACGCCGCGGGTGAGCGCGCGCAGCGGACGCACCAGGATGTCCGACATCACGATGCCGACGGCGACGGAAAGGAGGCTCCCGAACAGGAAGATGCCGAGAAAGAGGCTTTCGCGTCCGAGCTGTTCGAACAGCCCCGCCTCGCTGCGCAGGCCGACGAACGCCACCGCCGCCAATTCGCCGTCGATCCCCTGGAAGCCGATATAGACGGCCCGGTAGGTGCCCCCATCGGCCGAGGGATCGAACACCGCCTCCTGCCCGGTTGCGAGCTGGCGCCTGATCTCCTGGGGGACCGGGCTGACGCTGTCGGGATGGGTTTCCAGCACGGGTTCGAGCCGGGGCCCGAAATCGGCGAAGAGCCGGACGTTCAGGGACGTCACCACCTTGATGCTGCCGAGATAGGCTTCGTCGAGCCAGGAGCCGACCAGCACGTGCAGCGTCTGCCCYTTCACGGAGATCGTCTGGACCGCGCCTGCCATGATCCGGCGCTGGCCATTCGCCGTCATCTTGAAAATGCCCTGCTTCTCGTCCGTCGGAAGGGGCGTGATGGGCTGAAAGGGCTGCGAGGTGTAACGGATCGTCCGCTGGTCGTCATAGACGGCGATCACATCGTAGCCGACCGAGTTCAGCAGGGCCGATTCCGCGTCGAAGGTCGATGACGAGCGGACATCGATGTCGGCATTGCTCTCGATGCGCTGGCCGATCACCGCCGCAACGCGCTGCGCCTCCTGCGAGGCTTCCTCGACCTCGAGCCTGAAGAAGCGCGACGTCTCCCCCAGCCACTGCTCGACATTGTCCTCGAAGGCGCTGGAAAGGAGCCAGGCGGCGACATAGGCGGATGCCAGCATCGCCGGCACGCTGACCAGCATGAACCCGATCACGAGCCGCAGTCGCAAGGTCGTCATGCGGAAGCGCACGGCTTCGCCTCCCTACAGCGCCGGACCGAAGGATTGAATCCGCTTCCCGGAAAAATCGAACGCGAAAACAAACAGACAGGTCGCCGTTTCAGCGCCCTGTCGGACGCCCGGCGACCCCGACGGCAGACGGTCCCGCTGCGTGTGGCGGAACCGCCGCTTCATCGCTGCCGCGTCCAGAGATCGTCGTCGCAGACGAGGCCGCCGAGCACGCAGCCGCGGATCTCCAGGGTATCCGGCCCTTTCGGCGAAAGGGTCGTGCGATAGCTCTTGCCGTCTTCCGGATTGTAGCCGGTCCCGGTCAGGACGCCGGACGCGTCCGGCTTGAAGTCGCTGAGGACCTGCAGCCCGAGCAGTGGGCGCTCGCGCAGCTTCGGATCGGGATTAAAGCGGTCGACGTGAGGCTGCTTCAGCCAGACGATCTTGCCGCATAGGGCCGGGCCGCAGCGGCTGATCGCGATCTCCGACACGCCATCCGAGTCGCGCCAACGTCCGATGACCTCGCCGGTGCTGTCGGCCCGGGCTGGCAGCGACATCAGTGCCGCGGCAATCAGCAGGGCATGTGACAGCTTAGGAATCGGCATCGTCATTCTTCTCTCCGAGGGCGACCACGCCGGCCAGGATCAGCGCGATGCCGATGCTGCGGGTGAGGTCGATGCGCTCGCCGAACGCGAGCCAAGCGAACAGCGGAACCGTGACATAAGCGAGGCCGGTCATCGGGAAGGCGCGGCTCAGCGGCATGTCGCGCAGGATCGCCATCCAGACGACGAAGGTGCCGATATAGCCTATGCAGGCGAGCCAGACACCCGGCAGGGAGATCGCCTTCGCGATCATGGCGAGGCCGAAATCCATGTCGCTGAGGCCGTCCGCGCCCCATTTGAAGGCGAGCTGCGTGCCGGTATCGAGCACGATGAAGGCTGTCCAGATCGCGATCTGGCGCCAGCGGGACGGCTGTAGGGTCGGGGCGACGGCGCTCATGCGGCGCTCCTTCTGGCCATGGCCGCGAGATCAGGGTCGAAGCGCGCGAAGGAAAGATGCGGGCTGAGCTTGCGCATGGCCCATTGCAGCGGCGCGGCGCGATGCCGGAAGCGGATGGTGGAAGGCACCAGCCGGCTGCCGAAGCGCAGCTTCGCGGCATAGGCCGTCTGCCCGCTCTGCAGCAGCTTGATGCGCCGCTCCAGGCAGAAGCGCACATTCGCCATCCAGCTCACGGCGTAGAGATTGTGCTCGCGGCCGAGCGGGTAGCGCATGCCCAGGAACTTGTCGATCACGCGGTCGGCCTCGACCAGCAGCAGGTTGAAGGCGGCGAGTTCCGCGCCGATCCAGTAGAGCGCGAAGACGACCCGCGCGCCGAGCGCCTGCGACAGGCCGCTGAAATAGCCGGGCGGCAGCACTTCGAGGTCGCCATAGTCGAGGCCGCTCTGTTGCCGGGTCGATTCGTAGAGCGCGTCGATCTCAGCTTCGAGGCCGGCGATGTCGCCGCGGAACTCGATGCGGACCTGATCCGCCTTGGCGAGCTTGCGGCGGATGTCCTTGCGCGTCGACCCCGAGAGCGAGGCGAGGTAGCCGGCCTCGTCGGCGAAGGGCAGGTCGAGCACCGCTATCGGCAGGCTGCCGAGCTCCGCGAAGCCCTGCACGCCGAGAAGCGGGCCGAGCAGGGCGTCCTCAGCGGGGGCGAGATCCTTCCAGGCCACGATATGCGCGCGCTCGGTCGCGGCGCTGGCGGCGAGCGTCTCGACCATGACGCGGCAGGCCTGCTGGCGGGCTGCATCGTCGAGGCGAGGGGCGAAGCCGACATGGCAGCGTTCGGCATAGGGCGAGCCGACGCAGAGCACCCGCAGCGTCATCAGCCCGGGCAGGCGGCGGAAGACGGCCTCGCCGAGCGCGCGCAGCGGGCCCTGGAGCGGCGTGTCCAGACGGTAGTCGAGGCGGAAGAACGGCGCGACCGCGACGACACCCTGCGCATCCGAGACGGTGACGGCAAGGCTGCGGATGCCGACGGCCGAGACCGCCGCGGCCGTCTCGCAGGCGGCATAATAGGCATGGCACTCGGCCTCATGCGGCAGGCAGGCGTCCCAGGCCGCGCTCTCGACCTCTGCGATGCTGCCTGCGATCTGGCCGGTCAGGCCGGTCATGGGGCCGCGACGGCGCGCAGGAGCACCGTCTTGTTTTCGGCCTCATGGGCGGCTTCGAGCCGGGCCGCGAGTGCGACCGAGCGCTCCACGACGATGTCGCGCTGCTGGTCGATGGTGACGAGATGGTAGCTGTCGTCGAGGACGACCGCATCGACGAGGCCGCCGAGGCGGCGCTGGATATGGAAGGCGTTGGAGAGGCTCGCGATGTCGTCCTCGCGGGGATGGACGAGCAGGGCCGGGCAGCGGATCGAGGGCATCTGGCGGCGCGTCAGCGCGATGAGCTGCCACATCTGCTGCAAGGCGCGGGAAGGGGTCGTCAGCAGCCCCGCCTGCGTGCTGTCGCCGCTGCTCATCGCGCCCATGATCACCTGGCGGGTTCGCGGATCCTTGATGCCGTAGGGCTCGCGTTCGGCGAAGCTGTAGCGCCGACCCATCGGCGTGTTGATCAGCCATTTGAGCAGGAAGGCATAGCGCGGGATCGACCAGCCGTCATACCAGAGCGTCGGCGCATAGAGCGCGAGGCCGGCGACGTCGGCGGGGCGCTCGGCCGCGATATGCATCGCCATCACCGCGCCCATCGAGAGCCCGCCGACGATGATGCGGTCGCAGGATTCTTTCATGCGGTCGAGTTCGGCGAGCACGCTCGCCACCCAGTCGCGCCAGCTCGTGGCGAGCAGGTCGGCCTCCGTGCCGCAATGGCCGGCGAGCTGCGGGCAATTCACCGTGTAGCCCGAGCGATGGATCGCCCGCGCCACCAGCCTGAGCTCGACGGGGGTTCCGCCCAGCCCGTGGATGAGCAGGAACCCGGTGCGGTTGCCGGCGTAGCGCAGGCTATGGTCCTGAATGGTCACGGGCGCGGTCTCAGGCGGTTTGGGCGACGACGATGACGCCGCAGGTGATGAGGAAGGCGCCGAGCCATTGCCGGCGGCCGACACGCTCGCCGAGAAGCACGGCGCTGGCGAGCGCGATGGCGAGGAAGTTGGCGCTGGCGATCGGGAAGGCGATCGAAAGCGGCACCTCCGCCAGGATGCGCAGCCAGATGAAGAACTCGGCGACATAGGTGGCAAGGCCGGCAGTGACCCAGCCGCAGCGAAGCGCCGCCGCGGCGGTGGTCCGGAAATCGGCGCCTTGCGGCAGCCTGTCGGCGCCGATCTTGAAGCAGAGCTGGCCCGCGACGTCGCAGGCCACCGAGAGCACGAACCAGAAGATGATCCAGGGCGTCATGACAGCACCGTCTCGAAGCAGTCGATCAGGGCCGCATTGACGCGCGCATTGCGGGCGAGTGTCCCGGGCTCCGGCTTCAGGCCTTTGGGGTGATCGAAATAGGCGAGCGTCGCGCGGAACGGATCGGTGAAGCGCGGCTTGGACCAGTCGCCGCAGACATCGATGCCGCGGATCGCGCGCGCGGAGGCCAGGCGCTGGACCGCGCGCAGCAGGTGCGTCAGCGGCATCTCGCCCTGGTCCCAGTTGGTGAAGGCGTCTTCGGGGCCGAGCACATCCTTGTCGATGGTCAGCCAGATGGCGCGGGTCGGGATCGCCTCGACGAGCTCGTCGAGGAAGTCCGACCAATTCTCCTCGGCGAGATTGCGCCAGTGGAGATGGCCGCCTTCCTGCCGGTAGCACGCCGTCCGCCCGTAACGTCCCCAGACGCGCGAGGGCTGGTGGCGCCAGGGATAGAGCGCGATCCGCCCGTCGCGGACGGCGGCGAGATTGGCGAATTGCAGCTCGGGCCGGACGAGGTCGTCGCTGCAAGGGCCGATCGTCACGACCTTGCGCACATGCGGCAACTCCAGCGCCCGGTTGACCCAGGCGCCGCAATTGACCGTGGCGGGGAAACGCACCCAGTCGGGATGGTTATCGAAATGGACGATGGTCACGTCCTCCTCGACGCCAGAGACGAGGCTGGCGGTCAAGTGGTGAAAGTCCCCGGACCCGTAAAAGGTCACCGTGATCTCCCGCCCGCTGCCGGCATCGGGTGCGAGCCGGGAAGCGAGGCTTTGCAGCGCGGGTGAAGAGCTGGTCTAGCAGCGCAATCGCCAGATCGATCTCGGCGTAGCTCATGGTCAGTGCGGGCGCGAGGGTGATCACGTTCTTGTAGTAGCCGCCGATATCGAGCACGAGGCCGTAGCGCTTCCCCGCGATCTCGAGATCGGCCTTCATGCCCTCGTCGCACATCAGGTCGACCAGGCGCTTGGAGGGCGTGTAGCTGTCGTGCGGCTCGCAGATCTCGATGCGCAGCGCCATGCCGAGGCCGTCGACCTCGCCGACGATCTTGTGGCGCTTCTGAAGGTCCTTGAGGCCGTCGAGGAAATACGCGCCCTTGGCCATGACCATGGTCTCGTAGTCTTCCTCCTCCATCATCTTCATCGCCTCGAGCGCCACGGCGGTGCCGAGCGGGTTGGCGTTGAAGGTGGAGTGGGTCGAGCCGGGCGGGAAGACGGTCGGGTTGATCAGCGCTTCCTTGGCCCAGACGCCCGAAAGCGGGTTCAGCCCGTTGGTCACGGCCTTGCCGAAGACGATCACGTCCGGCGTCACGCCGAAATGCTCGATCGACCAGAGCTTGCCGGTCCGGTAGAAGCCCATCTGGATCTCGTCGACGACCATCAGGATGCCGTGGTCGTCGAGCACCTTCTTCAGACCGGTGAAGAAGTTCGGCGGCGGGATGACGTAACCGCCCGTGCCCTGCAGCGGCTCGACATAGAAGGCGGCGTATTCGGCCTGGCCGACCTTGGGGTCCCATACGCCATTGTACTCGCTCTCGAAGAGTCGCGCGAACTGCTGCACGCAGTGCTCGCCATACTCCTCCTTGCTCATGCCCTTCGGCCCCCGGAAGTGATAGGGGAAGGGGATGAAGTGGGCGCGCTCGCCGAAATGGCCGAAGCGGCGGCGATAGCGGTAGGACGAGGTGATGGCGGAGGCGCCGAGCGTGCGGCCGTGATAGCCGCCCTCGAAGGCAAACATCAGGCTCTTGCCGTTGGAGGCGTTGCGCACGAGCTTGAGCGAATCCTCGACCGCCTGCGCGCCGCCGACATTGAAGTGAACCCGGCCCTTGGCGCCGAACTTGGCTTCCGCGTCCTTGGCGATCATCGCCGCGAGCTCGATCTTCTCGCGGTGGAGATACTGGCTCGCGACCTGCGGCAGCGTGTCGATCTGGCGCTTCAGCGCATTGTTGAGGCGCGGATTGGCGTAGCCGAAATTGACCGCCGAATACCACATCTGCAGGTCGAGGAAGCGGTTGCCCGCCGCATCGAGCATGAAGGAACCCTCGCAGCCCGAGAAGATCTTGGGGAACTGCGTGTAGTGGACGGTGTCGCCATGCGAGCAATACTCCGCCTCGAGCGCGAGCAGGCGCGCTTCTTCCGCCGCGAGGCTGGCGCGCGATGCCGCTTGCACCGCATCGGCGGTCGCGAGCCGGGGGAATCCGTCATCCATCGATCTTGTCCTTGAGTTCTGTATGTTCCTCGGGCACGACGGTGCCGGCGAGGACGCCCTCCAGCAGGCTGATGGCCTCGGAGAAGACGGTAAAGGGCCTGTGGGCGATGCCGTTCTCGCGGCAATGCGAAACCAGGCTGTTCTTGGCGAAGACCATGTCGGCCTGGGCCGCCACGCAGAAATCCGAGCGCCCATCCCCGACGAGCAGGGTCAGGGGTCGGCTGAGATTGCTCGCGACCCGGCATTTGCAGGTGCCGCTCGCGCAGCCGCCGGACGGGTCGGCATGCGGCGAATCCAGCCGCCAGCGATCGCCGCCGATCGATTCCAGATGGTTGGCGATGATCGTCAGGTCGCCGAGACCGGCCTTGCGCATGATCCGGCGGATCGTCCGATCCAGCCCGTCGGAAACGACGGTGACGGGGATGCCGTGATGCTGGCAGAGATGGACGAAAGCGGCGAAGGCCCAGTCGATCTCGAGGCTTTCGACGAAGGTGTCGAACACGTCGGGCGAGACGCGCAGCAGGGCGACCTGCCGCGCCATGCACTCCCGCGAGCCGATATGGCCCGCGGTCCACTCTGCTTCGATCTCTTCCCAGCCCGGCGCGGCGAAGCGCTGAAGGACACTGTCGGTCGTATCACGGCGCGAGATCGTGCCGTCGAAATCAATGATGGCCTGCCACTGCATGCGTATGCGCTCCGGAACCGTGCGCATAGCGCAAGCGGTGTGCCAAACCTTACATCGTTGTCATATATAAGTTTTTAAGTTTGGGACAGCGTGGGGTACCTGCAAAGTTTGGAAGCGCCATCAAATTTTGTAGGGTCGTTGCAGCAAATCCCGTAGCCATGGCGAGGCCTGCTCCCTGCTGCCGGGCAGGCGGTTCCGAACGGCGATGCTCAGGGAAACAGGGCCTTTTCGCGCGGCGGGTTCCTCGATCCTTCGCACTTGCGGCAGCTGGTCGACAGCCGCCCACTAACTCTCCGCCTGCAGCAGGCGCGACGTCAACCGTCAGAGTCGCATGCCGCCATCCACCGGGATCGCGGCGCCGTTGATATAGGCGCCCTCCGGTGAGCAGAGCAGCAGCGCGATGCCCGCGCAGTCCTCGGGGCTGCCGATCCGGCCCAGCGGGATACGCGCGAGAGCCAGCTCTTCCCGGCCCGGCTGCGCGAGGATCGCGCGGTTGCGGTCGGTGCGCACGGCGCCGGGCTGGATGATGTTGAAGGTGATGTTCTGCGCCTGCGTGGTGCGGGCGAGGGTGAGGATCATGCTCGTCTGCGCGGCCTTGGTGGCGGCGTAGTAGAGGCAGTCGGCATTGGCACGCGCCTCCTGCACGGAGCCGATCGCGATGACGCGGCCGAAGCCGCGGGCCTGCATGCCGGGCAGGAAGGTCTTCAGGAGCCGTGCCGTCGCATGCAGATTGACCTCGCTCTGCACGGCGAGCGCCTCGTCGCTCAAGGTATCGAGCCTCTGGCGAATCTCGGCCGAGGCGCAGAGGACGAGGATGTCGGGTGTCAGCGCCAGCCGCGCGAGCGCGGCGGCCATGCCGTCGACGGCGCCGGGCTGTGCCAGATCGGCGATGAGCGGCGTTGCCCGGCCGTCCTCACCACCGAGCCGGCGCGCGACTGCCTCGCCCTCCTCGTCGCGGTCATGGATGACGAGGTGAGCGCCCGCGCCCGCAAGAGCGGTCGCGATGGCCAGCCCGATCCCCCGCGCCGCGCCGGTGACCAGCGCGACGCGCCCCGAAAGCGGCCCCGCCATCAGCCGAGCAGCGGCTTCACGCGCGCGGTCGCGTCGTCCATCGCCTGCTGCGCGGGCTTGCGGCCGAGCACGGCAGCCTGGGTCTCCTCGATGAAGATGTCATGCGCGCGCGCCTGCTCGTCGAAGGCCGGCAGATGGATGCGTGAGGCCTTGAGCGCGGCGGCCTCGTCGGCGGCATAGGGCATCGCCGCCTTCAGCTTCTCGTCGGCATAGGTCGAGATGCGGACGGGGCCGTTGCCGTTGAGCGCCATCGCCGTCGTGCCGGCCTTGGACGACAGGGTGCGGATGAACTCCCAGCTCAATGGCTTCTGCTTGGCGTTCTTCGGGATCATCAGCGACCAGAACTCGACCGTTGGCGCGAAGGCGACCTTGCCGGCGAGATCGGCCGCCATCGGCGGCAGCAGCGACTTGAAGCGCCCGCCATATTTGCCCTTGGACGGGTCGTTATAGGTGACGAGCCGGGCGAAGGGGTTGATCGTCATCGCGGCCCGGCCCTGCTGCATCCAGGTGGTGATCTCCTCGTTGTTCACCGTCGCGAAGTTCCGCGGCAGCACGCCGGCCTTGTAGAAATCGGCGAGCAGGGTCAGCGTCTTCACCATCGGCGGCTCGGCGGCGACGAKCTTGCCGTCGSTSGTCATGTAGTCGCCGCCGAGGCAGCGGGCGAGCGTCAGGAAATTCGAGGCGAAGACGGCGGTGAAGGCGAGGCCGTAGACCTGCGTGCCGTCCTCGCGCTTGAAGGTGAGCTTGCGAGCAAGTTCCGTCAGCTCCTCGAAGGTCGTCGGCAGCTTGGTGATGCCTCGCTCCTCGAGCAGGGCCTCGTTATAGATCAGGGCATTGGTCGCATGACGCACCGGGATGCCGTGCAAGGCATCGCCGACCTTGAGCGGTGCGATCAGGCCGGGCGCGACATCGTCGAAGGCTTCGATCGGCGCCTGCTTCATCAGCGCGTCGAGCGGCTCGAAGAGCTGGAGATTGCGCGGAACCGCCCGGCCATTGACGAGATAGGCGACATCGATCGAGGTCTCCGACAGCGAAGCCTCGCGCAGCAGCCGCTCATGCACGGCATTGACATCGCCAAAGGTCACCCAATTGACCTCGGAGCCATTCGCCTTGCGAAAGCCCTCGGTGGCATCGCCGCCGGGGCCGGTGGTCGCGGCCGTCTGGTGGACGCGGTGGCCGAGCGCGGTCAGCGTCCGGGCCTGGGCGAGGGCGCCTTTGGGAAGAAGCGCCGCCGTAGCGGTCGCGCCGGCGAGGGCGCTGAACCGGCGGCGTGAAATGCGGAGCGTCATCGATGGTCCTCCGAGGTGTTGTTTCGACGCTGTCGTCACGCCGCTTTTGTCGATCGATCAGGCCGGCAGCAGCGGCTGCACGCGCTTGACCAGCGAGGCCATCGCCTCCTCGGGCGTCTTCATGCCGAGCACGGCGGCCTCCGCCTCCTCCTTGAAGAAGTCGCCGGCGCGGGCCGCCTCGTCGAAGGCCGGCAGCGGCACGCGTGCGACCTTCAAGACCTTCAGCTCCTCGGCSGCATARGGCACGGTCSCGGCGAAGCTCKSGTCGGCATAGGTCGAGGCGCGSACCGGGCCGTTGCCGTTGAGSGCKGCKYYMARYGTCGCCTSCTTCGAGGYCATCGCCTTGATGAAGCTCCAGGCGAGGTCCTTGCGCTTGGCGTTCTTCGGGATGACCATGCCCCAGAACTCGACCTTGGCCGGAGCGGCGGCATATTTGCCGGCGAGCGTCTTCGAGGCGGGCACGGCGATCGTCTTGATCTTGCCGGGGAATTTCGACTTCTGCGGATCATTGTAGATGCGGTTGCGGCCCATGCTCTGCAGGCTCATCGCGGCGCGGCCCTGCTGCATCCAGACATTGACGTCCTCGGGCGAGAGCGTCGCGAAGCTGCGCGGGAAGGCGTTGATCTGGAAAAGCTCGCGCAAGGTGCGGATCGCATTCAGCATCGGCGGCTGGTCGGCGACGCATTTGAAATCGGACGTGATGAAGTCGCCATCCCAGGCGCGGGCGAGGTCGATCACGTTGGGATAGGTCACGCCCGGCGTGCACAAGCCCACGACTTGGGTGCCGTCGCTGCGGCGATAGCTGCAGGCCTTGGCGATCTCGATCATCTCCTCGATCGTCGCGGGAGGCTTGGAGAAGCCTTTCTCGGCCAGGATCTCCTCATTGTAGTGCAGGCCGGAGGAGGCGTGGCGGAAGGGGATGGCGAGCTGCTTTCCGCCGACTTTCATGCCCTGCATCAGGCCGGGAAAGATGTCGGCGGGGTCCTCGACCGGGTCCTTCCTGAGGTAGTCGTCGAGCGGCTCGAACAAAGTCGCGGCGCGCGGCACGACCTGGGTATTGACCACGAAGCCGACATCGACCGAGCTCTCGCCTAGGCTCGCCTCGCGAAACAGCCGCTCCTGCAGCGGGCCGGTGTCGAAGGTCGTCCACTGGACGGTGACGCCGTTCTTCTGCGCCCAGTCCTTGGTGATGTCGCCGCCCTGCGCGCCGGTCGCGACCGTCTGCATGACGCGATGGGTGAAGACGTTGAACGGATTGCTCTGCGCCCGAGCCGCGCCGCCGAGCCCGGCGAAGCTCAAACCCAGGATGCCGGCCCCGAACTGCCTACGGTCGAGCGTCGCCCTCTGGCTCATGGTGATCCTCCCTGTGGTTCGCGAGTTCCGCGATGGCGGCTTCTGCCGCTTCGAAATGCTTGTTCATGGCGGCAAAGGCCGCGGCCGGATCGCCGGCCCGGATCGCGTCGACGACGCGGACATGCCGCTCGAAGGTGCGTTGCCAGTCCGCGGGGCCACGCGCCTCGCGCGAATTGAAGATCTCCATCACCTCGCGGATCACCGGCCGCAGGCCCCGGATCTGGAAATCCAGCAGGCGGTTGCCCGAGGAGGCGGCGACGGCCTCATGGAAATCGAGATCGGCCTCGATCCAGCGCGGCACGTTGCCAAGCGCATCTTCCATCCGGGCGAGGATGAGGTCGAGCTTCTCGATATCCTCGGCGGTGCGGCGCTCGGCGCTGTGCGCCGCGATCGGCGGTTCCAGGATGCGGCGCAGCTCCACGGCCTCGGTCAGGCCATTGGCGCGGCCGCGCACGGCGAAGCGGTAGAAGCGGTCGAGCGGGGCGGCATCGAGCGCCTGCACCCGCGTCGGCTTGCCCTGCTGGATATGGACGACGCCCATCGCCGCGAGCTGGCGGATGGCCTCGCGGGCGATCGGCTTGCTGACACCAAAGGAGGCGGCGATGCGCGCTTCCGAGGGCAGGAAATCGCCCGGCTTGAGCCGCCCGTCATGAATCGCCTGGGTGATGCGCTGGATCACGGCATCGCCAAGACGCATCGGCACGACATCGCCTCCGGCGAAAAGGTCGTCCTCATCCAGCACGGAACGGGCGGTGTCGCTCATCAAATTCCTCCGGCGGCGATCATTGACAGATGCCGCGTTCCTTGGCAACTGTTCAACCTATCAGATAAGATGATGTCCTTCAGGGGGGACGCGAGCCCATGCCGGCCAGCCGGATATCGAAGATCGCCGTGCATCCGCTGCGGGCGACCCTGCCCAAGGTCCAGCGGACATCGCAGGGTGACTACCCGGCGATCGAGATCGTCGTCGTCGAGGTCGAAACCGAGGACGGCACGGTCGGCTTCGGGGAGGGGCTCTGCCGGCGCGGCGCGGCCGGCTATGCGCGCTTCATCGAGGAGGCGCTGGTTCCGCGCCTGATCGGACGCGACGCCGCCGACCGGCGCGCGCTCTGGAAGGCGATGCGCGCTGCCTTGTCAGGCCGGCCCGGCGGCCAGATCGTCGAGGCGATCGCCGCGATCGACATCGCGCTCTGGGACATCGCCGGAAAGCAGGCGGGCGAGCCGATTCACCGATTGCTCGGCGGCATGGGGCGCAAGGAGGTCGCGGCCTATGCCTCCTCAATCAACTGGCTCGACGATGCGACGGTCGAGGCCGAGGTGGCGGCCGTTCTGAAAGCCGGCTTCCGCGAGATCAAGGTTAAGCTCGGCCATCCGCTCAGGGACGCCATCGCCCGCGCGAAACTGATCCGTAGGCTCGCCGGCGACGACATCGCCCTCTATGTCGACGCCAACTGGGCCTATGACGTCGACGACGCGATGATCGTCGGGCGGGCGCTGGCCGATCTCGGCTACGGCTTCTTCGAGGAGCCGATCGCTCCGCATGACCGTGAGGGCTATCGTCGTCTGGCGCAGCATCTGCCGATCCGCCTGGCGGCCGGCGAGAGTGACTATGTCGCGTCTGAGGCGCTGATCTCGTTGCAGGACCGCTCGCTCGGGCTGATCCAGCCGGACGTGACGCGCTCGGGCGGCATCACCGAGACCTGGCGCATCGCCGAGCTCGCGGCCACCTTCAGTACGGCCTATGCGCCGCATGTCGGCTGGTCGGGCGCGATCTGCGTTGCCGCGAGCCTGCAATTGGCGGCGGCGGCGGAGAGCTTCCGCACCTTCGAATGCATGGTCTACGAGAACCCGCTGCGCGATGCCTTCACGCGCCCGCTCGTCGGCGAGGGCTCGCAACTGGTCGACGGCAAACTCGCCATTCCGCAGGGGCCGGGCCTCGGCGTCGAGATCGACCGCGAGGCGCTGAAGCGCTTCAGGATCGCTTGATGACCAGCCGCACGCCCCTTTCCGCCATCGCGCTGGTCACGCCGGTCCAGCTCATGATCGGCGGCATCATCTTCCTGCCGGCGATCTACGTCTTCTGGCTGAGCCTCAACCAGTCCTCCTTCGGCCAGCAGGCGACATTCGTCGGCCTCGCCAACTACGCCAAGGTGCTGGCCGATCCGTATTTCTGGAAGGCGCTGCTCAACACCGTCATCGTCGTCGCCATCGTCGTGCATGTCGAATTGCTGATCGGGCTCGGCATGGCGCTGTTCTTCGCCTCGGGCGTACCGCTCCGCGCCCTGCTGCTCGCCATCGTGCTTGCGCCCTATGCGGTCAGCGAGGTCTCGGCCGTGGTGATGTGGCGCTACCTGTTCGAGCCCGATGTCGGGATGATGAGCCGGTTGCTGGCCACCATCGGGCTGCCGCCGATCGAATGGGCGGTGAACCCGAGCCACGGCCTCGCCATGGTCAGCCTGCTTTCGATCTGGCTGCATCTGCCGTTCAGCTTCATCATCCTCTATGCCGCACGGCTTTCGATCCCCAGCGACCTCTACGAGGCGGCGTCCATTGACGGCGCCTCGGCCTGGACCAGCTTTCGCCGCGTGACGCTGCCGCTCTTGATGCCGGCGCTGCTGATCGCGGCGCTGTTYCGCTACATCTTCGCCTTCCGCCTGTTTTCSGAGGTCTGGCTGATGACCGGCGGCGGRCCYGCACGCWCSACCGAGGTGATGGCSGTCTATCTCTATCTCGAGGCCTTCCGCTACAACGCCTTCGGCCCGGCCGCGGCCACCGGCTGGTTGCTCGTGCTCGCCTCGCTCCTGCTCGCGCTGTTCTATCTGCGCCGGCTCTACCGGGAGATGTTCGCGCGTGCCTAAGCTCTCCCTGCCCAAGCTCCTGCGCCATTTCCTGAAATTTTTGGGCGTGCTGGCGGTCGTCGCCTGGTCGCTCGTCCCGATCGGCCTGATCGCGATGTCCTCCTTCAAGGCTGATCGTGACATCTTCTCGCCGACCGGCGCCTTTTCCTTCGCGCCGACGCTGGCGAACTACCAGGCGCTGTGGAGCCGCTGGGGCGACTTCTTCWYCGGSCTGTGGAACAGCTTCCTCGTCACCGTGGGTGCGACCGTGCTCGCCGTCGGCGTCTCGCTGCTCGCCGGCTTCGCCTATTCGCGCTTCGCCTCGCGCGGATTGCAGGCCTCGGCCTTCTTTCTGATCTTCATCCGCCTGATCCCGCCGATCGTGATTACGCTGCCGCTCTTCCCGGTGGTGAACTGGCTCGGCCTCAACGACACGCATGTCGWGCTGATCGTGCTCTACGCCACCTTCTTCGTCTCGCTGGGCACGGTGGTGATGCGCACCTTCATCGACCAGATCCCGCGCGAGCTGGATGAGGCCGCGATGATGGACGGCGCCTCGCAGTTCCAGATCATCATGCGCGTGATCCTGCCGATGGCGGCGCAGGGCATGCTGGCGGTCTCGGTCTTCGTCATCGTCTACGCCTGGAACGAGTTCCTCTTCGCCTTCATCTTCACCACCACCAAGGCCAAGACCGCGCCGCTGGTGATCTCCGAGATGATCGGCGCCGTCGAGGGCGTCGAGTGGGGCGTGCTCTTCGCGGCCTCCACCGTGCAGCTCGTGCCGGTGCTCGCCTTCGTCATCCTCATGCAGAAGCATCTCGTGGCGGGTCTTACCGCCGGCGCGGTGAAGGGATAAGCCATGAACCAGCTCGACGATCTCAGACGCGCCATCCGCGAAAGCGACCCGCAGCTCAGCCGGTTCGATCCCCTGCCGCGGATCATCTGCCTCGACGATTTCGACCGCGGCATGTGCGGCTGGACCCAGCTCGTCGGCAATTACGAGGATACGCTGGACGCGATGCTGCCGGGCTATGCCCAGCACAGCCACGCCATGCTCTCGACTCTGCCGAACTGGGATTTCGGCTCGCATGGCGGCGTCGACGGCTCCTACGCGCTGAAGATCGCAACGCGGCCGAAAAAGGGCGCGCAGAACGTCGCGATCAAGCGCCTGACCTTCCGCAAGGCCGGGCCGATCCGGCTCGAGGCCTATTTCACCTTCAAGCCGGAAGCGACGGAGCTCGCCCTGTCGGAGACCGATATCCGCTCCTTCGGCTTCCTCTACGATCTCCAGATCGGCGACACGTCTGGGCCGGGAGATCGCGTCATGCCGCATCTGCGCTTCCTCAACGCGCAGGACGGCCAGCACCTGCAGAAATGGCAGTTCAAACGAAAGACCACGCCGATCAAGCCGATCGGCACCGCCGGCAAGACGATCACGCATTACCATCTCGCTCCCGAGGACTGGGAGGATCTGCCGGGCGGCGAGCAGCGGCTCTGCTACAACGAGATCCCGACCAAGGTGAACTGGCACTATCTGCGCTTCGATTTCGACCTCGCCGCGATGCAGGCGACGCGCTTTCAGGTCAACGACCGCGTCTTCGCCATGGACGGGTTCGACTGCATCCGCATCCCGGCGATGAAGAACCTGTGGTGCATGCTGAACCTCGCCTTCTTCGCCGAGACGGACACCGACAAGCGYGCCTTCGCCTATCTCGACTCCGTCTGCCTGTCGGGGGATTTCTGATGCTGCCCGAGAACCTGACCGCCGTCGTTGCCCGCAACGAAAGCTGGACCGGCGCCAGCGCCACCGAGCCTTATGAGGCCGGCTGGGCGAAGGAAGCGATCGTCTTCGTCCGGGCGCTGAAGGAGCCGAAGGGAGCCCTCCCGAAGGCCCGGGTCGAGATTTCCGCTGACGGGATTCACTGGTGTCCCGAGGGCTCGGAGTTCGATCTGCCGGCGGCGAAGGACGCGGTGACCTTCCAGCGGCTTGCCCATTTCGGCAACTTCCTGCGCGTCGCCGCGACCTTGCCGGAGGGCGCCGAGATTACCGTGCTGGTGACCTTCCATCTGAAGGCCTGATCGCGGGACATCCGTAGAGCTTGCTGCGTTGTCGCGGAAGCACGGGATCCATGCCGGAGCCTTGATCGAAAAGGGTCAGGCATGGATCCCGGGTCAGGCCCGGGATGACGGTGTGGTTCCGCGCAAAATCGGCATGCCCTAATAGACGTCGGCCTGATAGCGCCCCGCCTTCCGCAAGGACGCGACATAGGCGATCGCCTCCTCGCTGGAGCGCCCGCCATGCTCCGCGATGACGTCGACCAGAGCGCGCTCGACATCCTTGGCCATGCGCTTGGCGTCGCCGCAGACGTAGAAATGCGCGCCCTGTTCGAGCCAGGCCCAGAGTTCGCCGCCGCGCTCGCGCATGCGGTCCTGGACATAGACCTTCTCGCCCGCATCGCGCGACCAGGCGAGCGTCAGGTTGGTGAGGAAGCCGGCATCCTTCATCGCCTGCAATTCGTCTTCGTAGAAGAAGTCGCAGGCCCGCCGCTGATGGCCGAAGAACAGCCAGTTGCGGCCGGGTGCCTTGGTCGCCTGCCGGTCGTGCAGGAAGGCGCGGAAGGGCGCAACGCCCGTGCCCGGACCGCACATGATGATTGGCGTCGCCGGATCGGCGGGCAGCCCGAAGCCATGGGCGCGCTGGACATAGACCGGCACCTTGTCGCCGGGCTCGACGCGCTCGGCGAGGAAGGTCGAGGCCACGCCCCAGCGCGGGCGCGTGCCGATCTTGTAGCGCACGGTATCGACGGTCAGCGTGATGCGGCCCGGCGTGGCGTTGTGCGAGGAGGAGATCGAATAGAGCCGCGGCTGGAGTGGATCGAGCGCCTCGACGAAGGCCTCCGCCGAAAGCCGCGCCTGTGAGAATTTGTGCAGCGTGCCGAGCACGTCGAGCCGGTCGATATCGCCGTCGGGATCCTCCCCGGCGGCGAGGCGTCTGGCCTTGGCGCGGGCTTCCCCGCCGGTGACATAGGAGATGAGCTGGAACAGCGCATCAGGCGCCGGTCCGAGCGCGCAGTCTTCCATGAGCCTGTCGCGCAGGGGCTTGCCGCCGATCTCTGCGTCCGGCCGCGCGCCCAGAAGCGCGATCACCGCATCGACGAGGCGGGGATCGTTCCGCGCGACGATGCCGAAAGCGTCGCCGACGACATAGCCGAGCCCGCTTTCGGAGAGGTCGAGCTCGACATGCCAGGTCTCCTTCTCGGAGCCCGCGCCATTGAGCTTGCGGCGCGAGAGAAAGGTCGCGAGCGCCGGATTCTCGCGGCAGCGACCTTTCGGTCCCAATTCCGCTGCCGGTGCGGCCTCGATGGGGGCGGCCGGGGCCGAGGCGCCGGGCTCCTCCATCAGCGCCTTGACCTGCCGCAGCGTCTCCTTGCCGCCCGGCGCGCAGAGATTGAGCCGCCCTTCCGCGCCCGAAGCGATGGCGGCGGAATAGGTCTCGCAGACATAGCCGCATTGCCCGCAATCCTGCTGGGCCATGGCGGCATAGAGCCGGCGGGGCAGGGGCTTGCCCTCGGCGAGCTGCAGGCGCTCCGTCATCGGCATGGACGGGTCGTGCCAGGGCGCTCCGTCATCCTCGGCCTGCTCCATCATCGCGGCGTTCTGCGCCGGGGACAGGGCGGTGACGCCGGCATTGTCGAGCGAGAGCAGCCCGGCGAAGAAGCCGTTGAGCCAGGAGCGCTGCTCCTCGCTGAAGGGCGCGCTCTCGGGGACGATCTGCGCGGGCGGAGTCGGCGTCTGCACGGTCATGCCGCCTCTCCCGCCTCGGTGACCAGCACCCTCAGGGCCGCGATCTCGTGGCGCCGCGCGAAGGCGACGAAGCTTTCGTCGGGCGCCGCCCGGTGCGACTGCCAGCTCCGCAGGATCGCTTCGACGATGGCAGGGGCCTCCTCGGCTTTCACATGTGTGAGCAATTCACGGCCGATGCCGCCTTCCACGCCATAGCCGCCGCCGACGAGGACATTGTAGCCGGGGACGGTGTCGCCCTCGTCACCGACCGGCACCTTCTGCCCGATCAGGCCGATATCGCCGATATAATGCTGGGCGCAGGAGTTGTGGCAGCCGGTCAGGTGGATGTTGACCGCCTGGTCGAGCACGATGCGCGGTTCGCAATGGGCGGCGATGGCGAGCGCATCCTCCTTGGTGTGCGCGCCGGCGAATTTGCAGCCGGTCGCGCCCGTGCAGGCGATCAGCCCGGCGCGCAGGATGGAGGTCTCGGCCGAGAGGCCGGCGGCTTGCAAATTCGCGAGCGCATCCTCGATCTTCGCGTCGGGCACGCCGGAGATCAGCAGGTTCTGCCAGACGGTGAGGCGGATATCGCCGTCGCCGCATTGGCGCGCGATCGCCGCGATGACGCGCATCTGCGGCACGGTGAGCTTGCCCACCGGCAAGGCGACGCCGATCCAGTTCAGGCCGGCCTGAGCCTGCGCATGCACGCCGATATGGGCGAGGCGGTCATAGACCGGGCGCGGCGCGACGAAGGCGCCGTCGAGCCGGAGCAGCCGGCGCCCGAGCTTCTCCTCGACAGCGGCGAGGAACCGCTCGAAGCCCCAGGCATCGAGCACATATTTGAGCCGGGCCTTGTTGCGATCCGTCCGGTCGCCATGGGCGATGAAGACGCGCACGATGGCATCCGCCACGGCAATCGCGTCGGAAGGCGCAACGATCACGCCGGTGTCGCGGGCGAGATCCTTGTGGCCGGTGATGCCGCCGAGCGCGAGGCGGTACCAGATGCCCGGCTCGACCGGCTGCCCGTCGCAGGAGGCGCCTTCCAGCACGTCGATGGCCTGGAAGCCGATATCGTTGGTGTCTTCCAGCGTCGCGATCGAGCCGGCGCCGTCGAAGGCGACGTTGAACTTGCGCGGCAGCCCGTAGAGCGAGCGGTCGTTGAGGATGTGGTGGTGCCAGGCGCGGGCATGCGGGCGCGTGTCGAGGAGTTCGAGCGGGTCGATGCCGGCCGTCGCCGAGCCCGTGACGTTGCGGATATTGTCGGCGCCCGAGCCCTTGGCGGTCAGGCCGAGATCGGCGAGCCCTTCCAGCAGCGACGGAGCATTCTCGGCCGAAATCTCGCGGATCTGGAGATTGGCCCGCGTGGTGACATGGCTGTATCCCCCGCCGCAGCGCTCGGCGAGATCCGCCACACCCTCGAATTGCCAGGCGTTCAGGATGCCGTTGGGAATGCGCAGGCGGCACATATAGCTGTTCTGCGCCGGCGCCACATAGAACAGGCCGTGATAGCGCCAGCGGAAATCATCCTCGGGCTTGGGAAATGCGCCGGTGGCGGCCTGTGCCTTGAAGCGGGCATAGGCGTCGAAAGGGTGCTCGGCCTGTTTCCACTTCTCCTGCGGAACGAGCTTGCCGCCGGCGGCGATCGCGCGCTCCTGCGCCTCCAGATGTTCGCGGTCGGGGCCGGCGGGAGACGTTCCGCCGCCCGCTCCGCCGAGCGGCGCGAGCCCGCGCGCGGCCCGGGCCGACTGCATGCCGCTGGTGAAGCCTTCGAGATAGCGCTTCTGATCGGGGGTGAAATCGTCGCTCATGGCCGGCGTCGTCACGCCGCCTCGACGAAGCGGTGGCGTTCGTAGAGGAACTTCAGCACCGCCTCGCGCGCGGCGATGTAGGTGCGGTCAGCGACCAGCTCCAGCCGCTTGCGCGGGCGGGCAAGCCGCACGTCGAGCACTTCGCCGATGCGGGCGGAGGGGCCATTCGACATCATCACGATCCGGTCGGAGAGCAGCACGGCCTCGTCGACGTCATGGGTGATCATGATCATGGTGTTGCCGAGCGCGGCATGGATCTGCATCACCGAATCCTGCAGATGCGCCCGCGTCAGCGCGTCGAGCGCGCCGAAGGGCTCGTCGAGCAGCAGGATCTTCGGCTCCATGGCGAGCCCCCGCGCGATGCCGACGCGCTGCTTCATGCCGCCGGAGATCTCGGCCGGCCGCTTGTCCTTGGCATGGGCCATCTGGACGAGGTCGAGATTGTGCATGATCCAGCCATGCCGCTCGGCCCTGCTCTTGGAGCTGCCGAAGACCTTGTTCACGGCSAGCGCGACATTGTCGTAGACSGTGAGCCAGGGCAGCAGCGARTGGTTCTGAAASACCACGGCGCGGTCCGGGCCGGGCGCGTTGACCTCCTTGCCCTCGAGCAGGATGCCGCCGCTCGTCGCCGGGGTCAGCCCCGCGACGATGTTGAGCAGGGTCGACTTGCCGCAACCGGAATGGCCGATGATCGAGACGAACTCGCCCTTGTCGATGACGAGGCTGATGTCCTTGAGCACCTCCGTCGTGGCGGCGCCGCGCTGGAAGCTTTTGTCGACGTGGTCGATCTTGAGATAGCTCATCGTTCAAGCCCTCAATGGGTCGGGGTGCCGCGGGTGACGACATGGCCGAGAAGGGCGACGAGGCGGTCCAGCAGGAAGCCGACCACGCCGATATAGACCAGCGCCACGATGATGTCGGAGAGGCGGGACGAGTTCCACGCATCCCAGATGAAGAAGCCGATGCCGACGCCGCCGGTCAGCATCTCGGCGGCGACGATGGCGAGCCAGGACAGGCCGACGCCGATCCTCAGGCCGGTGAAGATGTAGGGCGCGGCCGAAGGCACCATGATCTTGAAGAAGAATTCGACCTGGTTCAGCCGCAGCACCTTCGCGACATTGCGATAGTCCTGCGGAATGTTGCGGATGCCGACGGCCGTGTTGATGATGATCGGCCAGATCGCGGTGATGAAGATCACGAAGATCGCCGAGGGCTGGCTGTCGCGGAAGGCGGCGAGCGAGAGCGGCAGCCAGGCGAGCGGCGGCACCGTGCGCAGCACCTGGAAGACCGGGTCGAGCCCGCGCATCGCCCAGATCGACTGGCCGACCAGCGCGCCGAGCAGCACGCCGACCACGGCCGCCAGGCTGAAGCCGATGGCGACGCGCTGCAGCGAGACCAGGATGCGCCAGCCCAGCCCGATATCCTGCGAGCCCGCCCAGTAGAACGGCTCGACGATCAGGTCCTTCGCCTCTTCCCAGATCTTGGTGGGCGTCGGCAGGGAGGATTGCGGTCCATGCGCGGCGAGCTGCCAGAACAGCAGGATCAGGGCCACCGTGATCAGCGGCGGCAGCAGATTGACCATCGCCGCCTTCGCCC